>NZ_JAXHMV010000003.1 GCF_034521165.1 Thiohalophilus sp. | reverse complement strand
TGGTGTAAGTAACGCGGAGAACGCAAAGACGCAAAGTACGCAGAGAAAGAATTTCTGCGTAGCTGTTTCGTAATATTTCCTGGTGAGATGAACCAGATTATTTATGTTTTTCTTTGCGCCCTCTGCGCCTTTGCGTTCTTTGCGTTAATTTCCAGAAGACTAAAAAGGGAACAAAAAAAGGGCGCCCTAGGGCGCCCTTTTGGTTTTGGCTTCCTGCCGTGAGGTTTATCTGCCGGAACCCCGGGCACCGGTGAACTCGGGATAGGCCTCCATACCGCATTCGGACAGATCCAGCCCTTCGTACTCGTCCTCTTCGCTGACCCGTACGCCCATGATGGCCTTGATGATCAGCCAGACGATCAGGCTGGCGACAAACACCCAGACCAGGATGGTGAACAGCCCGGCGAGCTGACCGCCGAAGGTCGCTCCGTCGTTGGTCAACGGCACGGCCAGCAGGCCCCAGATACCGACCACACCATGGACCGAGATGGCACCGACCGGATCGTCGATCTTCAGCTTGTCCAGGGTCACGATGGAGAAGACCACCAGTGCACCACCGGCCGCACCGATCAGCGTGGCGCCCAGGGCACTCGGGGTATCCGGACCGGCGGTGATGGCCACCAGACCGGCCAGGGCACCGTTGAGCGCCATGGTCAGATCCGCCTTGCCAAAGACCATTCGGGCGACGATCAGCGCGGCGATTACGCCACCGGCCGCGGCGGCATTGGTATTCAAAAATACCATCGCCACATCATTGGCACTGGCCATATCGCCCAGCTTCAGCACGGAACCGCCGTTGAAGCCGAACCAGCCCATCCACAGGATGAAGGTTCCCAGGGTCGCCAGCGGCAGGTTGGCACCGGGGATGGCGTTGATCTTGCCATCGGCAGTGTACTTGCCCTTGCGCGGACCGAGCACCAGCACACCGGCCAGGGCCGCGGCCGCACCGGCCATATGCACAATCCCGGAACCGGCGAAGTCGGAGAACCCCAGATCACCCAGGTTGTACATGCCGAACACGTCACCACCGCCCCAGGTCCACAGACCTTCCATCGGATAGATGAAACCGGTCATGACCACAGCAAACAGCATGAAGGCCCACAGCTTCATGCGTTCGGCCACGGCACCGGAGACGATCGACATGGCGGTGGCCACAAACACCACCTGGAAGAAAAAGTCCGACGGCGCGGCATAGACTGAACCACCGTCAAACCCGTTCTCGGCGGAAGCGCCCAGAGCATCTGCCACCAGTGTCTCACCACCGGCGATACCCGACAGGAACCAGCCGCCGCCATACATAATCGCATAACCACATATCATGTACATGGTGCATGAGATCGCGAACAACGATACATTCTTGGTCAGAATTTCCGTGGTGTTCTTGGAACGCACCAGACCGGCCTCGAGCATCGAGAACCCGGCGGCCATCCACATAACCAGCGCACCACAGACCAGGAAGTAGAAGGTATCGATGGCATACTGCAATTGGAAAATTTGGTTTTCCATTTCAAGCCTCTCCTCTAGTCTTACAGCGCATCTGCGCCGGTTTCACCGGTACGGATACGAACTGTCTGTTCAATTTCAGAAACGAAGATCTTGCCGTCACCGATCTTGCCGGAATTGGCGGCTTTGGAGATGCCTTCGATGACCTGGTCCACCAGACCATCGTCGACAGCAGCCTCAATCTTCACCTTGGGCAGAAAATCCACGACATATTCCGCCCCGCGATACAACTCGGTATGCCCTTTCTGACGGCCGAAGCCTTTCACTTCCGTCACGGTGATACCCTGTACCCCGATCTCGGAAAGCGCTTCGCGCACATCATCCAGCTTGAAGGGCTTGATGATTGCCATAACCATTTTCATGGTCTTGCCTCCTTAAAAAAATGCCCACCCGAAGGTGGGCGAATGGTTTCGAGCTTACTCAAGCGAACCTTTTACAGATCAAAGCTCTTGCTGTAGGAAACGGTGAAACGTGCGTCACCTGCGGCGCCATCCTGATCGTTCTGATCAAAGGCGAAAACAAAATCGTCCTTGCTCAGGCTGACCTGGTAGTGACTGTAGTCGGTGCTGGTCGGATCATCGAAGTCATAATCACCATAGAGCAGCCCCAATGAGAGTCCTTCCTTGACTTCGAAATCGGCACCAACATACATGTACAGATCATCCTCGTACTGACTATTGGCCTCGGTATCCACTGTCATTGCCACACCGGCGCTGACCATTTCATAACTAGCGTTGACATAAACTTCGGAAAAGTCCAGATCCACATCACCCACCGGATACATGTATTCGATATAGCCGACATCCAGACCAACCGGGCCGGCGTCAAAACCATAACCGAGATAGACATCCTGTTCGTACTGGCTGCCGCCACTCAGTGAAGAGACCCAGGTACCGGCATAAAATCCGGAGTCGTGGGCGTAATCAATACCGCCTGAAATGGCAGAATCATCCGAACCCTGGGTGACACCACGCCAGATATAGTTGGAAGTGAATCCGACGTTACCGCTCAGCTCGGCCACGGCCACGCTGCTGGCAACGGTTGAGGCAGCCAGGATGGTGCCGACGAGTAGTGCATTGGCTTTTTTCATTTGTCTCTTCCCCATACAGTGAGAGTGTTAAAAGAAAACGGTTGCTGTACGGGGTATTGCGAAGGGCGTGCCAACTTTTATTTGTTATTAAAAACAATCACTTGAAGTCAGCGCCGATATGGGGCGCACTTTAATTGTGCGCGGATAACGATCATGGGGCGGGGGATCGCACTATTACGGTGCGAAAGGCGGGTTCATTTATTCAAAGGGTGGTTAAACAACGCAGAGAACGCGGAGGCGCAAAGTCGCAGAGAAAAAATCTCATTCATTTTCCTATAGTAAGGGTGTCATGTAAACAGGCGCCAGCGTGGCCATGCCTCGCAAGCAGTGATACAGGAAAGAAATATATTCACTTTCCCGGTCGCAACGGCGCCAGGAAATCTCTTGTTTAATTCTCGGCGACTCTGCGCCTCTGCGAGAGCCAATTTTACTATGCTGCATCAGGCAGGCCCGATATAGCGTTAGCGGTATCGGGCAATAGTCGGGTTGCCGGACACCGCTAACGCTATGTCCGGCCTACTTCTTGTAGGGGGGCGAATCAATAACGGTGAGTTGGCCACCGAAACACTGAACACACCAAAGCCACTGAAAAGATCGGCGTATTAAATCTTCTGTGCGGTCAGTGTTTTCGGTGTTTCAGTGGTTATATTCACTCCGGGTAAGCATCATTCAGATCTTTATTCAGAGATCGAATTCACGGGTCCAGGAGACAGAAACCCGCATTGCCCCCGGATCGGCATTGGCCGGCCGGTCCTTGTCGTTCTTGTCCAGGGCAAAGGTGAATTCATCCTTTTTCAGGGCAACATGAATATGCTTGTAGTCTTCCTCGGCCGAATCGTCGAACTCATACATTCCGAACAGCAAGGTGGCATAAAGATCGTCGCCCAGCGCGGCATCGGTGCCAATGCTCAGATAGATGTCGTTATCCTGACTGGTGCCGTCTTTGGCCAGGGTATAGGCCCCCATGACGGAGAACAGGTCAAAGTCGAACTTGCCATAGAGTTCGGTGGCATCGGCGCCGGTATTGGCGACCGGAAACCGGTACATGATGAGACCGGCGTCGAAGGGAATATCACCGACCGTACCGCGGTAGCCGCCATACAGATCCAGCTCATACCCATTCCCGTTGCCGTAATTGGAAGTCCAGACTCCGGCATACAGGTTCGCATCGTGGGTGTAATCGATCCCGCCCTGCACGGCGGCCTGGTCGTCGGTCTGGGTCACGCCGCGCCAGATATAATTGGACGTGACACCCAGGTTGCCGGTCAGTTCGCCCTGAGCCTGTGCCAGCCCAGCCAGGCCAGCGCTCAACAACATGGCGGTTACAATCTGTTTCATGATTTCTCTCCCGTGATTATTGTTATGCCCCTGACGGCATTGTCCCGCCGGGCAGAAACATTATAATGATACTGTCATTCATCACCACCTGCAGGCCACTGACCCATGGCAAACCCCGATATCGAACAACTGGTCGAACGCGTCATGGCGGCATTGCCCGATGGCGTTAAGGAAATGAAGCAGGAGGCCGACCAGCAACTGCGCGCCGCCCTGCAACGCACCCTGTCTCAGATGGACCTCGTCACCCGCGAAGAGTTCGACATCCAGCGCGAAGTGTTGCTGCGCACCCGCAGCAAACTCGAGGCCCTGGAACAGCAGGTCACCGCCCTGGAGCAGACCCTCGCGCAGCAGTCATCCTCCAACTGAAAAGATTAACCACCAAGGCACGAAGACATCAAAAAAGAAGGTAAATCGGCATCAAGGTACCTGGCTTATCTCTATCTGGCTAATCCAGGGAAGTATGATTTTCTTGGTGTCTTCGTACCTTGGTGGTGAGATTCCCTGCCAGGCGGTTGCATCCACCGGCGGTTCGTATAAAAATCGGTGGACGATAAGGAAAAGTTGCAGGCCTGCCCGGCCTGCCGCAGACAAGGGAAACTGTCATGAGTCTTGCAGTGGTCTACACCCGCGCCCAGTGCGGCGTCGACGCCCCGCTGGTCAGCGTGGAAACCCATCTCTCCAACGGCCTGCCCGGTCTCTCCATCGTGGGCCTGCCGGAGACCGAGGTCAAAGAGAGCAAGGACCGGGTACGCGCCGCCCTGCTCAACAGCCGCTTCGAATATCCGGCCCGGCGCATTACCGTCAACCTGGCGCCGGCCGATCTGCCCAAGGAGGGCGGTCGCTTCGATCTGGCTATCGCGCTGGGCATTCTGGCCGCTTCCGGCCAGCTTCCCGCCAACGAGCTGGAAAAGTATGAGTTTCTCGGCGAACTGGCTCTCGGCGGGCAGTTGCGCGCGGTGCGCGGCGCCCTGCCAGCCGCCCTGCACAGCGGCCAGGCGGGGCGTCGGCTGGTTGTGCCGCGCGATAACCTGGCCGAGGCCACGCTGGTTCAGGCCGCCGAGGTCCGAGGCGCCGATCATTTAAGCGAGGTCTGCGCCCACCTGATTGGCCAGCAGAGCCTGGCGCTCAGCGAGCCGGGTGACACGCCAACCATCGCGTCCGCCCCGCAGCCGGATCTGGCCGAGGTACGCGCCCAGCATCAGGCCAGACGGGCGCTGGAAATCGCCGCCGCCGGGGAACACAGCCTGTTGATGGTCGGCCCGCCGGGTACCGGCAAGTCGATGCTGGCGCGGCGCCTGCCGGGGATCCTGCCGACCATGAGCGACGAGGAGGCAATGCAAAGCGCGGCCGTGCAGTCCATCAGCCATCAGGGGTTCGATCGCAGCCGCTGGAAGGTGCGCCCGTTTCGCGCCCCGCACCACACCGCCTCGGCGGTGGCGCTGGTGGGCGGCGGCAGTCACCCGCGACCGGGAGAGATCTCGCTGGCCCATCACGGGGTGATGTTTCTGGATGAGTTGCCCGAGTTCGATCGCCGCGTCCTGGAGGTGCTGCGCGAGCCCCTGGAGAGCGGCATGATTACCATCTCGCGGGCCACGCGCCAGGCTGACTTCCCGGCCCGCTTTCAGCTGATCGCCGCCATGAACCCCTGTCCGTGCGGCTACTACGGTGATGCAAGCGGTCGCTGCCGCTGCACACCGGATCAGGTCGCCCGCTATCGGGCCAAGCTGTCGGGGCCGCTGCTGGATCGGATCGACATGCACGTGGAGGTGCCGAGCGTCTCCCTGGACGTGTTGCATCAGGACAACCCGGTCCGGGAAGAGCCCAGCGCGCGGGTTCGCGAACGGGTGGAAACCGCCCGCGCCCGGCAACTGGCCCGCAGCGGCATGGCCAATGCGCGACTGGACAATACCCGGCTGGAGCAGGTTTGCCGGCTGGAGGAAGAACCGGCCCGCTTGCTGCAAACGGCGATCACCCGGCTGGGATTATCGGCGCGAGCCTATCACCGGGTTCTGAAGCTGGCCCGGACCATCGCCGATCTGGCCGGGGTCGAGGCGATCAGCGCGGCGCACATCAGCGAGGCGATTGCCTATCGCAAGCTGGATCGGCCATTGCAGCAGGTGGTCGAGCCGTAACGCTCAATAACCACCGCCCACCTCGCCGCCGATCAGCTGGTTGCCTTCCTCGAAGAACAGGTACATCAGCTTGGCCACGCTCTCGGGCACAATGACCGTATGGCGGTTGCCGGAATCGGCCATCGCCTGGCGCAGACCCTGGCGCAGGCTTTCATCACCGGTTACATCGAAAATGATATCGACCTTTTCACCCAGTTTGGCGACCTCCAGCGGATCCTCGTAGACGGGAACGCCACTCTGGGAAAAGCCCAGTGCCACCGGCGAGTCGAGATGGCGGTGCGCCACGGCGACAATTTCAACCGGCTTCCCCTTTTCCTGAATGATTTCCAGAAAGGCCTCGGCAAACTGCTGGCCGACATTGCCCAGACCCAGCAGGGCCACTTTTATTTTCTCGCTCATGGTGGATAACCTCGTGTGGATTTTTATTTATTCATTTGTCCTGAGGTTATCGACTCCCGCTGCAGGGACTTGACCTTGCTCGGCCCACTGCCGGCAGGTGGACTCGATGATCTGGCGCACTTCCTCGGGCTTTTCGGTCATGGGCCAGTGGTTGCAGTGCACCGGCACGATATCGCTTTTGGGGATGCGGGCGATCTTTTCCTCCAGGGCCCGGTGATCGCTCAGCGAGGTGCCGGTGGAGAGCAGCACCCGCACCGGCTGGCTAATCTGCGTATAGTCGGGCAGCGGACGCACCACCTCCAGCACATCCTGCAGATAGTTGGCCAGCGGGATGAACTCCAGGTCCACCCGCGGATTGGTATACAGGCGGGCGATCTCCGAAGCCGAAGTCTGCTTGAGCAGTTCGCGGGTTTTGACATCCAGCGCATGCAGATCGCGGATCGGAAACTCCCGCTTGCCCAGGCCCAGCGCGTACCCCAGACGCAATAACCTGACGATCAGCCACAACAACGGTCGAAAACGGCGCGCCTTGCCCAGCCGGCCATGCAGCAGTTCGGGGAAGACCGGATCCAGCAGGATCAGTCCGCCGCACAATGCCGGGTAACGCCGCGCGAAATCCATGGCGATCTGGGCACCGAGACTGTGACCGAGAATGACCACGTTGTGCAGCTTTTCCTGCCGCAGGATCGCCGCCAGATCCTCGCACCAGTGCTCGCGGTGATAGGTCCTGCGGGTCATCGAATAGCTGTGGCCGCGCAGATCCGGACGCAGCAGATTCCAGTCGCGACGCAATTCGGTGTTGGCGACAAACTCGCTCCAGCGGCTGTGATTGCTCGCTAAGCCGTGCAACATGACTAGCGTGGGGGCCTGCGGGCCCTGGCTGACCAGCTTATAGCCCAGCCGCACCCCGTCGGGAGCGGTGATAAATCGCAGTTCTTCACTTGGCATGGGGAATCGTTTTTATTGGCATTGTGTTGACAGTTTTATCATGCCTATAACCGCTTTGCAGCCGCCGATTGTTGACTATAGTTAGACAGGGGCTGACGCGTTTTTTGCGACATTCCGGTTTGCTCCCGCGCCACGCCCGCAAAATCGGATCACTCAGTCTCTGTTATAGATGCACTGATGATCAGGAGGATACATCATGACCATCTCTATAAGATTACTCGAATACCTGGAATGGAAAGGCGTCGATTACGAGCTGCTGCATCACGCCTTTGTCACCGGCAGCCTGCGCACCGCGGCCATGGCCCACATTCCGGGCCGCCAGTTTGCCAAACCGGTGGTACTGAAAGACGAACAGGGTTATCTGGTCGCGGTGATCCCCGCCTCGCACAAGCTGGATCTGGGCGAACTCAATCGCGATCTGCACCGCAAACTGAGCCTGGCGAACGAAAAGGAGATCGCAAAATTGTTCGGCGACTGCTCCAAAGGCGCGGTCCCGCCCGTCGCCGAGGCCTTCGGTTACGAGACTGCCGTGGACGAAACCCTGGAGGCCTCCCCGGATGTCTACTTTGAAGCCGGCGATCACGCCGAACTGGTCCACGTCTCCGGCGAAGATTTTCGCTACATGATGCACCGCGCCCGGCACGGGCACTTCAGTCATCCTAACTAACAGGGACGAGTGACGAGGGCCGAGTGACGAGGAATCAATAAACCTGACCCTCGGTAATCATTTCCTCGTCACTCGTACCTCGTCCCTCGGCACTCCCGGCCCAAGGGGCCGGGTGGTCAGACGACCCGAGGACTGATTTCGCCTGAGAGCATGGCCTGGTATTCGTCCTCGAAGAAGAATTTCTCCTCGCCGAAGGCCGGTTTGAGCTGATCGAGCCAGGTGGCGTTTTCATCGTACTGCGCGAAGAAGGGGCGCTGGACCCACTCGGGGTTGCGCGCCTGGATGAAGCGCAGGACGAAGACTTTCTCGCCGTTGATCTCGCTCACTCCCTGGATCTCCACTTTGCCGGGACCGGCGCTCATGGATGGCCCGCGGGCGGTGCGCCCGAGGCCGGAGACTTGCTGCATTGCCTCGCGGTAGATATCCCAGGCGCGGGCCAGCGGTACCTCGAAATACTGTTTGGCGCCGGTGTCGCGCTCGACGAACAGGTAATAGGGCACCAGTCCCAGCCGGACCTGTTCGCGCCACATAGTGGCCCAGATCCGCGCATCGTCATTGATATGCCG
This sequence comes from Thiohalophilus sp., assembly GCF_034521165.1. Taxonomy (NCBI): domain Bacteria; kingdom Pseudomonadati; phylum Pseudomonadota; class Gammaproteobacteria; order Thiohalomonadales; family Thiohalophilaceae; genus Thiohalophilus; species Thiohalophilus sp. Next base: position 35,135 of record NZ_JAXHMV010000003.1, on the reverse strand, counting down.
CAGCAAGGGAGCCTGGGTGCGAATCACCGCGCCGGTTTCGCGAATCCGGCGGATCGCCTCGCGCGCGATGTCGGTGTCCATTTCCCGCCAGTGATTGAAATGGGCCATCAGGGCGACATGTTTCCCTGCCCGGGTCAGTCGCGATAACAGTTCCAGCAAGTCGTCGGCATCCTCGTCGGTCACATAACGTTGCGGCCAGAAGGTCAATGACTTGGTGCCGATACGGATGGTCTGGATGTGATCGAACTGTGGCTGCATCAGCGGCTCGAGATAGTTCACCAGGTGCTGGGTTTTCATCACCATGGGATCGCCGCCGGTGATCAGCAGATCGCTGATGTTTTTATGCTGCTTCAGATAATCATGCAGATGATCGGCTTCCTTGGCGGAGAAGCGCAGTTCCTTGTCGCCGATAAACTGGGCCCAGCGGAAGCAGAAAGAACAATAGCTATGACAGACCTGGCCCTGGCTGGGGAAAAACAGGATGGTCTCGCGATACTTGTGCTGAATGCCGTCCAAGGTCTGCGCGTTCATCTGCGGCACGTTGAGCAGCTGCTGGCCGGCCGGATGGGGATTGAGCCCGGCGCGAATGTCGCTGGCCACGGCCTGAATCGTGGCCTTATCTTCGCTGCGCAACGCTTCGGCCATGCGCTCGAAGTCGGCTTCAGCGAGCATGCCACGCTGCGGAAAGGTGAGCTGAAAAACCGGATCGGCCGGGATATTGTGCCAGTCGATGAGCTCGTCGATCACATACTGATTGACCCGAAACGGCAGCACGCTGGCGACCACGCGCATTTCAAAGCGCTGCTGGTCCGTCAGTTTTTTCAAAGGCGCGATCTTGTCCAGGTGCCGTTCGGTATACACCAGAAAGCGACGTGGCTCGAATGGCTCTTCGGCAAACGCCCGCTGTTCGGGCAGTGGCATTACGCTGGTCATTTCATTCTCCGGAATCCGGGTCAACCTGCTCGTCGCGAAGACACGACCGCCCCGCGGGGCGGGGCAGACAAAGGGGACGAATGACGGATTGTGCGCCGGCGATGCGGCCGGCCAACAGACAGGCTGACTCTATGTAAACAGTTTCACATAGTAGCACGTGCGATCTTCTGGAACAACGTCGGACCGGCATAATAATCCTTATTAAACAATAACTTGGGTCAAAACGCCGACGCCGGGGACTGCGCTATCCCGGCTCGAATGTCAATATCGACCGCACCGACCCGCCCCACTACAATGTCCCCTTAGCAGGAGTTGTCAGCGTTCATGTCCACGATTCTCAATCCCCGACAAAACCAGGCCGTGCGCCACATTGACGGGCCGTGCCTGGTGCTGGCCGGGGCCGGCAGCGGCAAGACCCGGGTCATCACCCACAAGATCGCCTACCTGATCCAGGAGTGCGCCATCGACGCCCGGCACATCGCCGCGGTCACCTTTACCAACAAGGCGGCACGGGAGATGAAAGAGCGGGTCGGCAAGCTGCTGCGCGGCGACGCCGGCAAGGGGCTGCGGGTCTCCACCTTCCATACCCTGGGGCTGGATATTCTGCGTCGCGAATACAAGGCGCTGGAGTTCAAATCCGGTTTTTCCATCTACGACAGTGCCGACAGCACGCACCTGCTCAAGGAGTTGATGAAACGTTCCTTCGGCGATGACGGCGGCCAGGCCGAGCGCATGCTGTGGCAGATTTCGCGCTGGAAAAGCGAGTTCGTTCTGCCCGAACAGGCTCTGCAACTGGCCGACGGGGATGCGAATAAAACCGCCGCGGCCCTGCTGTACGAACAGTATCGTCATTATCTGAAGACCTACAACGCGGTCGACTTCGACGATCTGATCATGCTGCCGGTGATCCTGTTTCGCGAACACCCGGAGATTCTCGAACGCTGGCAAAACCGGATTCGTCACCTGCTGGTGGATGAATACCAGGACACCAACTCCACCCAGTACGAACTGGTCAAGCAATTGTGCGGTGTGCGCGGCAACCTGACCGTGGTGGGCGATGATGATCAGTCCATCTATGCCTGGCGCGGTGCCCAGCCGGAGAACCTGTCGCTGTTGCAACAGGACTATCCCAGACTGAAGGTGATCAAACTGGAGCAGAATTACCGTTCCACCGGCTGTATCCTCAAGGCCGCCAACCGGCTGATCGCCAGCAACCCGCATGTCTTCGAAAAACGATTATGGAGTGAGCTGGGTTACGGCGATCCGATCCGGGTGATTTGTACCCGCCACGATCAGCACGAGGCGGAACAGGTGATCTCGGAGATCATGCATCACATGTTCGTGCAGCGCACCCAGTATGCCGATTACGCGATTCTCTATCGCGGCAATCACCAGTCCCGGCTGTTCGAACAGGCCCTGCGCGAACACGATATTCCCTATTATCTGAGCGGCGGCACCTCGTTTTTCGCCTATACCGAGATCAAGGACATCATGTCCTATCTCAAGCTGATCACCAATCCGGACGACGACAACGCCTTTCGCCGGATTATCAACACCCCGCGCCGCGAACTTGGGCCTGCCACACTGGAAAAACTCACCGAATACGCCATGGGTCGCGGCCACAGCCTGTTCGTATCCGCGATGGAGTTCGGCCTGAGCCAGGTGCTCAGTGAGCGGGCTGCCGAAAAACTGCAGCGTTTCTGTCACTGGATCCTGGATCTGCAACATCAGGCGGAGGGTGACGCACCCGCCTCGGTGGTCAAACGGCTGATCGTCGATATCGATTACGAGCGCTATCTGCTGGATAACAGTCGCGACGAGATCATCGCCGAGCGCAAGCTGGAAAACGTCAACGAGCTGGCCAACTGGATCGAACGCCTGGCAAAAGCCAATCCGGACGCCTCGCTCAACGAACTGGTGGCCAAACTGACCCTGCTCGACACCCTGGATCGCAACGAGGAAGACGAGCGCGGTAACCGGGTCCACCTGATGACCCTGCATGCCGCCAAGGGGCTGGAGTTTCCCCATGTCTACCTGGTCGGCATGGAAGAGATGTTGCTGCCCCATCGCAGCAGTATCGAGGAAGAAAACCTCGAAGAAGAGCGCCGCCTCGCCTATGTCGGCATCACCCGCGCCCAGAAAACCCTGACCCTGACCTACGCCAACCAGCGCAAGCGCCACGGCGAGATGCAGGAGTGCAGCCCGAGCCGATTCATCGACGAGTTACCGGACGAGGATCTCAAATGGTCTGGCGAAGGGGTACAGATGGATCCCGAGGAACGCCAGGAGCGCGGCCAGGCGCACCTGGCCAACCTGCGCAGCATGCTGCTCACAGGGACGAGTAACGAGTGACGAGGGACGAGGAAGTAATAAAGAAAAAGCCGGGCATCGCCCGGCTTTTCTTTGCCTCGTTACTCGTCACTCGTCACTCGTCACTCCCCGAAGGGGATGGCCGGCGGCCTATTTGCTTTCGCCCACCATGTATTTCACGGCGGCCTTGACTTCCTCGTCGCTCAGGCCGGCGTTACCGCCTTTGGGCGGCATACCCTTGAAGCCGTTGATGGCGTGGTCGAACAGGGTATCGTTACCCTTGGCGATACGATCCGCCCAGGCCCCCTTGTTACCCAGTATCGGCGCGCCGGCCGCACCGGTAGCGTGGCAGGCCATACAGGCCGAATCATAGACTGACTTGCCGTCAGCCCCGCCCCCGCCGCCAGCGGTTTCCTGCTTGACCTCGGCCGTGTTCACCTGGCCGATGGGCGCGATCCGCTCCTCGATGGCCGCCTGCACCCGCGGATCATTCTGGACATCCACGGAATCCTTGCCGCTGATGGCATTGGCGCCGATGATGGCCAGCACCATGAATACCAGCAGGCCAATCAGAATCCCCACAAAAACCTTCATAAAATCCGTGTCTTTTTGGTCCACGTTGCTCCCCTCTACGTTAGCTAGCCTGTGGCCGGCGCCTGCAACGCGCCCGACCGATGTCAAATTTTGCGCCGATTATAATCGTAAAGCACCCGCGCCACCACCGCCCCCGAACCTGTCTGATTCCCGTGTGGACGAAAACCCGCGGGAACGTTAAGCTACGCGCTGTCCTTACCCAAAAAACCAAGAGTTTCACTGGGTTATACAGATAACGCGCCCGTAGCTCAGCTGGATAGAGTATCGGTCTCCGACACCGAAGGTCACAGGTTCGAATCCTGTCGGGCGCGCCAAATAAATAAAAGCCCATACTACATAGTATGGGCTTTTTGCTTTACGCCCACAGGATGAGAACCTGTGAAACAGGTTCGACAAGCAACCGGAGGTTGCGCAGAACGCCGGCGCGTCAGCAACGGCGGCCCCGAAGGGGTGAGCCGCTGTGCGGCGAATAATCCTGTCGGGCGCGCCAAATAAATAAAAGCCCATACTATGTAGTATGGGCTTTTTGCTTTTCGCCCACAGGATGAGAACCTGTGAAACAGGTTCGACAAGCAACCGGAGGTTGCGCAGAACGCCGGCGCGTCAGCAACGGCGGCCCCGAAGGGGTGAGCCGCTGTGCGGCGAATAATCCTGTCGGGCGCGCCATAAAATGCAAAAGGGTCTTCCTTGGGAAGACCCTTTTGCATTTTCGGACCGCCGGGGATGCTATTCTTTCAGCCATGCTCCGTACCGCGCTATTGCTGCTTGTTTTCCCGTTCACGTCCGTCGTCAATGCGGAGTTACCCCTGTTCGACGCGCATCTGCACTATAACGAAAACCATGCGCAAGAATTCACCCCGCAGGCGATTATCCGGATACTGCAGCGTAACCATATCAGCCGTGCCCTGGTCACCAGCCGCCCTCCTCAACTGGTGCAAACGCTGTACGAGCGAGCGCCGGATCGGATCATCCCGTTTCTCGGGGTCTATGAACAGTTCGCCGACAAACAGAACTGGCATCGGGACACGAGCGTGCCGGCCCGGGTTGCCAGCCAGCTGGAATCCGGCAATTGGCGCGGGATTGGCGAACTGCATATCTTTGCTGAAAATCGCCATAGCCCGGTTTTACGCCAACTGGTGCAACTGGCCATGCAGCAAGGATTACCGCTGCTGATGCACACCGACCCGGCCGTCATCGATACCATTTATGAGATTGGGACCGGGGTCAGTGTTATCTGGGCCCATGCCGGCGCCTATCCCTATCCGGATCTGCTGGCGGATTATCTGAACCGTTATCCGAATCTGTATATCGATCTATCGGTACGCAATGAGCGAATTGCCCCGGATGGCAAGCTGGATGAAGCGTGGTACGAATTATTGATTCGTTTTCCGGACAGGTTTCTGGTCGGGGTGGATACTTTCAGCAGCGAACAATGGCACAAATACGGCGATACAACCCGAACGATTCGCAGCTGGCTTGAACAATTGCCGCCGGATGTTGCGAAACAGCTGGCTTATCACAACGCAAGAAGCATCCTGCTGCCCTCAAAAGCGAACTGAATTATTCAAAATCCAGTTTATAAGAAACATAAAAACGTCGCTCGGGAAAGTTATGCAGCCGGCTTTCCTGCACCTCGTCAAACACATTTTGGACTACCACTGCCAGTTCCTGCTGACGGGAACGGGCCCCGAATTTTTTCGCCAGCCGCATATCTACCCGTTTGTAGGGTTTATACGTATCATTTTCGACCGCGAGATTCTTGTGCCCGTCTTTTTTGTAAAACCCGAGGCTTCCGGAATAGTTGTTTTTGAATTGCCACATTCCCAGAATACTCAGGGAATTACGCGGCGCCGCGCGGTCATAGGCACTCGCCTTGGCAACATTCGTGGAATCAATACTTGTTCGGGAAAAAGCAATATGAACCCGGGCGCGGTCTGATGGCCGCAGCGTAATCTGAGCTTCAAGTCCTTTTATAGCAACATCGTCAAAGTTGTTAAACCAATAGGTACCGTCCGGGGCGCTATCATCGTATAGAATCAGATCAGTGACATCCTCATAGAACAGCTTTAAATCAGCATTGATTGCCCCGTCTCTGGTTTCTGTCAGATAACCGAGCTCATAAGCGGTAATGTATTCCGGCTCGACATCGTTTTCCCAGTAAAAGCCACCGGGTAATATGTCATCAAGATAGGGATACTCCTCGGTCAGCACCGGCTCGCGCGTGGCACGCGAGACGCTGGCCCGTACCGTATCGCGTGGAGAAAGGTGATAATTGATACCCAGCCGGGGCAGGTAATCCACGCCGGCCAGATCGTTATCTTCAATCATCAATCCGCCGTTAATGACCAGATTGCGTGAGTGACGATATTCCATATTGGCAAACACGCGCCCGATATTGATATATTCCGGCGCCTGTTCGATGACAAAGTAATCGCTCTCGGACCGGTCCCGACGATAACTGCCACCCCAGGCCACTCTGACTTTCTCGCCGACATTAAAGGTATGCTGTAACTCAAGGTCATGGCGTTCGGTGTCATAGTTCTGATCGTTGGTGATGTAATCCTTTTCCTCATTGATGGCGGTGCGATAGTACTGCAGTCGCAACTCCCCGTAATCCGGCAGGGCTCTGATCCAGCGGACTTGCTGATATTGGGAATTGACCTGACGCTCGTAATCCGGATATTCATCCGGTCTTATCGAATTATCTTCCTGGCGTGTTCCGCCGTTATAACCCATCTGAAATATTAATGAATCCCGGTTATTGACCTGGTAATCGCCCCGGAAAGTCACCATTTTCACTTCTTTACTGTCGTGACGCTTCTTGAAGCCGTGATCTTCCCGATAACCGAATGAAAACACATAATCCATATCCCCCAGATTGTTGCCATAACGCAAAAATCCCTCGCGCAGGCCATTATCGCCAATGTTGGTTTTGACACTGGTGCCGCGATCCAGCGCCGAATCGCGGGTAATAATATTGATCACCCCCATAAAGGAATTGGAACCGTAACTGGCCGCGTTGGGACCGCGGACCACCTCGATGCGTTCGATATCATCCAGGGTAATTGGCAGATCGACCCAGGGCACACCGCCGAGAATCGGGGTATAGACCGAACGCCCATCGATCAGTACCTGCTGATGACGCACATAGCGATCGTGCAACATGTGATAGCCGGTCACCGGCAGATGGCCGCTATCGTAATCAACGACGAAGCCGGGCACCAGGCGCATGAGGTCGGGAATTTCGGTAAAACCGGAGGCCTCGATCATCTGGCGATCGATGACGGTCATGGAAATGGGGGCATCGCGCACCGACTGGCGCAGGCGGGTGGCGGAGAGTACCACCGGCATCTCTTCGAACAGGCCTTCCCCGGCCCAAACAGGAGTGTCTTCCAGTGACAGCAGCAACAAAACAAACAGTATCGGCAGGAAGCTACCGGCCCGGGGAAAATGCATCCTGTACACTCTTTTTTAATATTTGTTTAGTGTTATCGGCAGATTGGGGTTTTCCCTTAATGGTACCAGTATTTTCCACAGGGTCCACGGTTTCGGAATTTTGGCTTTAAAAACGGTAACTTAACCCGACTGACACCAGCTCGCTACGATTGTCGGCTCCGGCGCAGTTGGTGCAATAACCGGTGACGGCGCCGGTATTCGAATCCCGGTAGAGCGTATCCCCGCGCACCTCCGCATAATCCTGCACGTCATAGCGCGCCAGCAGGCCGAGTTGTCTGCTCAGGCGGTATTCGATGCTGATCTCATAACTGCTCATCTCGCCGGGACTGAAGCTGTCTTCGAAGATCAGATCGCGCAGATAATGATGATCGATGGCCGCGACATCGACCTGATTGCTGTAAAGGTAGCGGGCCCCAAAGCGCCAGTTGAGGGTTTCGCCGGTGAACCTGAGTCCGATATAGGGTACCCTGAAGCGCTGCTCATAACTGATCACCGGCTGGCCGGGTGTAAAGCTGCCGCTGTCGTCCCGGAAATTGCCGCTGCTTGAATAGATATAGCTGCCCCCGTAGCTTTCCCAGGCCCACAGCTCCTGCTTGTAACCCAGCACGCCGGCCAGTTCCATGGACTCACTGCCAGTCAGTTCAAAATCCAGGCTGATATCCCAGGCCCAGGCCTCGGTGACATCGGTATCCTCGTGATGCGACCAGTGCGACCAGTCCCTGTTGGTATAGACCCAGTCATAATCGTCCATCACGGCGTCACCGGCAGTGATCCCCAGGCGCCCCTGCAGGTTGAGCGTCACCAGGCCGAAACGGGCGCTGACCCCGGCGCTCAGCATCGGCAACTGGCGGGTCTCCCAGATAAGCTGACTCAGCTTGTAATCCGTCGGCCAGCTGGAAGGCTGCCCGTAGACCAGCTCGTTGGCCTTGCCCTGCGCCACGCCGGCACTCACATACGCCTCGGCCTGTCGGTCGCGACTGGCCCAGTTTGCCCGCTCATCAAACAATTGCGCCTGGGCCGGCACAATGATAAGCCCGGCCAACAAAAAGACACCGGTACGGATGGAAAACGGTTGTAAAAACATCCTGTTATTCCTTCTTCCTGTGGTTCGTGGAAGGAGAATAACCGAATCGGTAAAACAGGAAAACAAGGTCGCCGAAATTCAGCCAACCTGGTCCAGGTAACGGGGACGAAACTGCACCCCCAGCTCGCTGGCGATTTTCTCACACGCCGGGATGCTGACCTCGTCGAGCCCCTCGATGGCCGTAAGAGTCACGTCAATCCCTTGCTCACGGGCACGACGGGCGAAGTTCTGCAAAGCCAGGAAAGCGCCATGGCGTTTGGGACGACAATGGTAATCGTAGAGTTGTTCGTCGTGGGCATTGAGGGAGATCGACACCGCATCCACCACCTGTGCCAGGCGCGGCGTCACATCACAACCATGGACCAGGTTGGCCAGCCCGTCTGTATTAACCCGAATTCTCGCTCCTTGCTGTTTGAGGGCGTCGGCGACCGCCAGCAGAACATCCAGGCGCAGGGTCGGCTCGCCGTAACCACAAAAAACGATCTCGTTATAGCCGGCGGGATCGCCAATCGCCGCCAGGATCTGGTCGACGTCCGGCTCATTCTGCAACCAGAGATCGTATCCCTGTACCTCCCAGCTACCGTTGAACTTGGGACAAAACCGGCAGCGCAGTGTGCAGTGCCAGGTAATGTTCAGATAACAATTCCCGTGCAGGCGATAGGCCAGTGTCTGTGGCGGCTGCTCCAGCACCTGTTTTGTACCCTGCATCGTTCCCACTCTCCTCTGTCGCTCAATTCATCGAGTTTAGCCGTCCACTGTTTTCATTCGTTGACCTGGATCAATTGAGCTCTCCGGCTTCTCCAGTAGCCTGCATGGTTCTGTTAAAACAACCGTTGTTTTGAGCCCGGCATGACCCTCTGCGAATACGTCAATACCTTCGGCCAGATGATGCTGAACCGCTATCACGAGCGGGTCCACAAGCTGGCCATCGATGCCGGTTTTACCTGTCCCAATCGCGACGGTACCCTGGGTCGCGGTGGCTGCACCTTTTGCAATAACGTGTCCTTCAGTCCCAACGGCCGGCAGCCCGATCCGGTTAACGCGCAACTGGAAAGTGGTCGGCGTGTGCTCGCCAAACGCACCGGGGCAAAAAAATTTCTCGCCTACTTTCAGGCCTATACCAACACCTACGATGATGTGGCAGTACTGAAACAGCGTTACGATACGGCCCTGTCACAACCCGATGTCATCGGCCTGGCCATCGGCACCCGTCCGGACTGCGCACCCGAGAAGGTGCTGGATCTGTTACAGGACTATCACGATCAAGGCTACGAGATCTGGCTGGAGCTGGGCCTGCAATCGGCCTTCGATCACTCCCTGCAACGGGTCAACCGCGGCCACGGTTTTGCGGAATATCAAACGGCGGTGCGCGCCGCCCGCCAGCGGGGACTGCCGGTCTGCACCCATCTGATTCTCGGCCTGCCGGGGGAGGATCCCGAACATGCCCGTCTCTCATTACACCGGGTACTGGAAGAAGGTGTCGATGGGTTGAAGTTGCATCCCCTGCATGTGGTCAAGGGCACCCTGTTGGCCAATCAATGGCGACGCGATGAATACCGGCCCTGGTCCCTGCAGACCTATATCGGGACGGTGGCCGATCTGGTGGAAATGACCCCGGTCGAGATTGTCTACCATCGGCTGACCGGGACCGCCGCCAGCCACATTCTGCTGGCGCCCGAGTGGTGCAACTGGAAATGGAAAGTCCTCAACGGGATCGAGCAGGAACTGGCGCGCCGCGGCACTCGCCAGGGCCAGCACTCCCCGCAGGTGGCCCTGCCATGATGAACCGGGCAATGACGAATCGGATCGAACTGGTGGCACCGGCAGGCAGTTTCCCGGCCCTGCGCAAGGCGGTCGACAGTGGCGCCGATGCAATCTATTTCGGTTTTCGCGATGCCACCAACGCGCGCAACTTTCCCGGTCTGAACTTTGATAATACGACCGCCGGCGATGCGGTCGCATACGCGCACCGCCACGGTTGCAAGATCATGCTGGCACTCAACACCTATCCCCAGCCCGCGAGCTGGTCCAACTGGACCCGGGCCGTCGATCAGGCGGCGGAACTGGGGGTGGATGCCCTGATCATCGCCGATACCGGCCTGCTGCACTATGCCCGGCAACAGCATCCCGATCTGCGTCTGCACCTGTCGGTGCAGGGCTCGGCCACCACGCATGAGGCAATTGCTTTTTATCGGGATGAGTTCGCTATTCAGCGGGTCGTTCTGCCGCGGGTGCTGTCATTCAGCCAGGTCAAACGCATCATCGAACAGACCGATGTGGAGATCGAAACCTTTGCCTTCGGCTCGCTGTGTGTCATGGCCGAGGGGCGTTGTTATCTTTCCTCCTACGTGACCGGCGAATCACCGAACACCTGTGGCGCCTGCTCGCCGGCGAGGTCCGTGCAGTGGCATGAGACACCACAGGGCCGCGAGGTGCGGCTCAATGGCGTATTGATCGACCGTTATCAATCCGGCGAGAGTGCCGGGTATCCCGTGCTGTGCAAGGGTCGTTTTGAGGTCAACGATGAACTGGGTTACGCCATCGAGGAACCGACCAGTCTGTCGGTGCTCGATATTCTGCCGCAGCTGGTTCGCAGTGGCGTCAGTGCCATCAAGATCGAGGGGCGCCAGCGCAGTCCGGCCTATGTCGCCCAGGTCGTCAGCGTTCTGCGCCAGGCGCTGGACGCCGCGCAACAGGATCCCGAGTCCTATCGCGTTCGCGACGAATGGGTGCAACAACTGGATAAACTGGCCGAAGGCAGCACGCATACCCTCGGCGCGCTGGATCGGCAATGGCAATGAAACTCGCGCTTGGCCCTCTGCTCTATTTCTGGCCCCGCGAACGGGTCGAGGCCTTCTATCGCCAGGTTGCCGACTGGCCGGTGGATATTGTCTATCTTGGTGAAACGGTCTGTGCCAAGCGGCGCGAGCTGCGGCTGAATGACTGGCTGCGCATCGCCCGCCAGCTGCGCGATGCCGGCAAAGAGGTGATCCTTTCCACCCTCGCGCTGATCGAGGCCGAGTCGGAACTGGCCGGCTTGCGCCGTATTGTGCACAACGGCGAGTTTCCCGTCGAAGCCAACGACATGGCGGCCGTGCAGCAACTCAAGGGACAACATTATATCGCCGGCCCGCATCTCAACATCTACAATCCTGCCTCGCTCTCGCTCCACCACCAACTGGGCGCAACCCGCTGGGTGATGCCGGTGGAGTTATCACAACAGACCCTGCGACAGATGCAGCTCAACAAACCACGGCAGATGGAGACCGAGGTCTTTGTCTTCGGACGCCTGCCACTGGCATTTTCGGCGCGCTGCTTCACCGCCCGCGCCTGCCACCTGCCCAAGGATCACTGTCAGCTGCGCTGCGGTGAGTATCCCGACGGGCTGGCTATGAACACCCGGGAGCAGGAGGCCTTTCTGGTTATTAACGGCATCCAGACCCAGTCCGCCACCACCTGCAACCTGGTGCGGGCGATCCCGGCCCTGCGTGAACTGCAAACCGATGTCCTGCGACTCTCGCCCCAGTCACAACACATGCAAGAGATCGTCGCCCTCTACTCCCGGGTGCTGCAAAACAGGCTCGATCCCCATGAAGCCGAACACCGGATTAACACACTGACCTGCGGCGCCCCGGCCAACGGCTACTGGCACGACAGCCCCGGCATGCGGTGGATCGAACAGCCTCAGCCCTTCAGGGCCAGGAGCTGACGAGTGAGCTGAGTGAGCGTAGGAAATTATTCACCACGAAGACACCCGGACACGAAGAAGTCATTAATAACAGACTTTGTGCCTTGGTGTCTTCGTGGTAAGGCTTTCAGGATCTGTCCTCGTCCCTCGGACCTGCCAAACTGCCAACGGCAGTTTGGCGGCATGTAGGCCCGATTTAGCGCAGCGGTATCGGCACCTGCGGATTGCCGGACACCGCTGCGCTCAGTCCGGCCTACTCACTTCAAACAGGGACGAGGAAATTATTCACCACGAAGACACCAGGACACGAAGAAATCATTGATAACAGACTTTGTGCCTTGGTGTCTTCGTGGTAAGGCTTTCAGGATCTTATCCTCGGCCTTCGGCCCTGCCAAACGGCCAATGGCAGTTTGGCAAGACGCTTGCCCAGCACCGCCTGAAAATGGGCCTCCCAGTCATAGTCGAGACTGTCCAGCAGGTTCTTGATGTAAAGACCGGTTTCGGTCTCCCCCTCGATCTCCAGTTGCCGGTTGAAAAACAGGGTATCGGGATCTTCCTGGCGGGCGGCCAGTTGCCAGAAATGTTCCAGCCTTCCGCGGATGCAGACATCCCGGTCCTCCCGGCCGACATTGCCGGTGCGATAGAGGCGTCCGCGCCGGAGGGTAAAATTCAGTAGCGTGGCGCTGTCGGTGATCTCGATAGCCAGCCGCTTGCCCTCAAGCGCTTCGAGTTGTCCGGCAATCGTCTGTCCCCGGAGTAAATGATTGAACAGGCGTGAAAGTAGTTCTGTTTGCAGCGCGGCCGGCGTGAGGCGAAAAGCCAGCGACAGGGGTTGTAGCGGGATCGGCATGGCTCACCCTCCGGGGACAGACAAACGCCTAGCCTAGCGTTCGCGGTAGCGGTGGCGATTGATCCTGATCAAGAAAATGAATCTGGAACAGCCGATTGCCGGACACCGCGTTGCTGTGTCGGGTCTATCACTTGATCCATCCTGCGCAGGGTGATCGGGTGTCGGAAACTTTTATTTAATTCCCGGACTGTATTGTCTCTCAGCGCAATACACCTCTGGGCGAGGTATAGTTATCCAGGACGGTAATATAATTAACCCGCTCATAGGCACCGGGATCGGGCGCGTTATGGTAACTCATGCTGCCCTTGATCTGGCTGACCGAGTCGTACTCGTATTCTTCCAGCCAGTGATGCATTTCGCCCAGAATCACGGACAGATACTCCGGCCCTTGCTGTAACAGCACACTGCATAAATGCACCACGTCGGCTCCTGCCAGCAACGCCTTGATGCCATCGCGTGCGTTATGAAAACCGCCGGTCATCGCCAGCGACAGGTTAACCCGTCCATGCAACAGGGCCGCCCAGCGGATTCGCATTAACGACTCATACGGCATGGACAGTTGCAATGCCGGCTCGACCATCAGTTGCTCCGGATCGATGTCCGGCAGATAAAAGCGGTTAAACAGCGCCACCCCGGCCGCCCCGGCCTGTTCCAGGCGACTGATAAAATGGACCGGCGAGCTGAACTGGGGGGAAAGTTTCAGAGTAATCGGAATCGTAACGTGTTGTTGCAACGATTCCAGCAGATCGATATAACGCTGCTCCACGTCATTACCGCTTTCCTCGCCATTGCCGGCGATATAATAGACGTTCAGCTCCAGCGCATCGGCGCCGGCCTGTTGCAACTGTTGCCCGTATTCCAGCCAGCCGCCGGCGGTGGTACCGTTAAGGCTGGCAATGACGGGGATATCCAGTTCCTGTTTTATCCTCTGCAGGTACTCCAGGTACTCGTCCTGGCAGGTCTTGAAGTCATCCGGTACCGGATGAAAACTTTCCATCTCACCAAAGCCGATCGACTGGTGATGAATAAAACGATCCAGTTCCTGTTCTTCCTGATCGATTTTTTCCTCAAACAACGATGGCAGAACAATCGCCGGGGCACCGGCCTCGCGCAATCGCATCACCGAATCACGATCACCGGTCAGTGGCGAGGATGAAGGCACCAGCGGGTTGGCGAGCTTCAGGCCAAGATACTCGGTCGTCATATCCACCATCTACGCGTCCTCCGTCGATTTGTTGTTATCCTGTTTCAGCTTTGCCTTGACGGCCGAAACCCGGGTTGCCCCGTCCCACTCCAGCTCGGACAGCTGCTTGTAATAATGGTAGCGATGTTGCACCTCCTGCTGGGCCTCGGCCAGGAACCGCTCGGCGTCCTGCGGATGGGTATGCCACAACATGCTGAAGCGGGTTTCGGTTTGCACAAATTCCCGGTAGGGAATCGACGGTTCACCGGAATCGAGATGCAGCGGGTTCTTGCCCTGGGTAGCGCGCGCCGGATCAAATCGGAACAGGGGCCAGTGACCGCTGTCGACCGCCAGGTTTTGCTGGCGATGGTTATTGGACAGATCCACGCCGTGGGCGATACAGGGCGAATAGGCGATGATCAGCGACGGACCGGCGTGGGCCTCGGCTTCGAGAAACGCGCGCAGGGTCTGGACATCCTTGGCTCCGTAGGCCACATGCGCCACATACACGTTTTCATAATCCATGGCCAGCAAGGCCAGGTCCTTTTTACCGGTCGGTTTGCCGCCGGCGGAGAACTTGGCGACAGCGCCGCGCGGTGTCGCCTTGGAGGTCTGGCCGCCGGTGTTGGAATAGACCTCGGTATCCAGCACCAGGATATTCACGTCGGCGCCTGTGGCCAGCACGTGATCCAGCCCGCCATAACCGATGTCGTAGGCCCAGCCATCGCCACCGATAATCCAGACACTCTTGCGTATCAGATTTTCGGCAAGCTCCTGCAGGGTCTGCGCCCGCGCATCCTTGAGTTTTGCCAGTTGCTCGCGCAACTGTGCGACCCGCTGGCGTTGATCATGAATGCCGGATTCGCTTGACTGATCGGCGTTTAAAATCGCCTCGACCAGTTCGTTATCCAGCTGATCGCGCAATGCCTGAATCAATTCGCGCGCCTGCTCGCGCTGCTTGTCGACCGCAATGCGCATCCCCAGGCCAAATTCGGCGTTGTCCTCGAACAGCGAGTTGTTCCAGGCCGGGCCGCGCCCTTCCCGGTTGGTGGACCACGGTGTGGTGGGCAGGTTGCCGCCGTAGATGGAGGAGCAGCCGGTGGCATTGGCCACCAGCATGCGATCGCCAAACAGCTGGCTGGCCAGTTTCAGGTACGGCGTCTCGCCGCAACCGACACAGGCACTGGAAAACTCGAACAGCGGCTCCATCACCATGGAGCCCTTGAGCGTGGTCACCTTCAGCTCGCGCCGATCATATTCCGGAAGTTCCAGAAAGAAATCAAAGTTCTCCCGTTCCTGCTCACGCAACGGCGGTTGCGGCGCCATGTTCAGCGCCTTGCGACTGGCGTTGGATTTGTCGTGAATCGGACAGATATCCACGCACAGGCCGCAACCGGTACAATCCTCCGGTGCCACCTGATAGCTGATCATCATGCCTGCGGGAAAGTCCTTGCCCAGCATCGAATGGGCCTTGAAATCTGACGGTGCGCTTTTCAGTTCTGTCTCACTGAATATCTTGCTGCGGATCGCCGCATGCGGACAGACCAGCGGACACTTACCGCACTGGGTACACAGCTCAGGCTCCCAAACCGGGATCTCCAGCGCCAGGTTGCGCTTTTCATACCGCGCGGTCCCCAGCGGATAACTGCCATTGGCCGGTAACCGGCTGACCGGCACATCATCACCATGGCCGGCAATAATCTCGCCGGTCACCTGTTGCACGAAGTCGGGCGCCTTCGCCGGTACCGGCCGCGCGACATCGAACTCGCTATCCACCTGGCCGGGAATAGTCACCTCATGCAGGCGCGCCAGCGTTTCATCAATCGCCTTGAAATTAATCTCGACAATCCGCCGGCCTTTTTTGCCATAGGTCTTTTCCACCGCATCCTTGATCGATTTGATAGCTTGTTCCTGCGGCAGGATACCGGAGATGGCGAAAAAACAGGTCTGCATGACGGTATTGATACGCTTGCCCATCCCCGCCTGCTCGGCAATGGCATAGGCGTCGACGGTATAAAAACGAACCTGTTTGTCGATGATCTGTTGCTGCATTTTACGTGGCAGGCTTTGCCATACCCGGTCAGCCGGCTCCGGCGAGTTGAGCAGAAACACGGCGTTTTGCTTTGCCTTGTCGAGCATGTTGAAACGCTCGAGAAATACCGGCTGATGGCAGGCAACAAAATCGGCGTCGTTGTCACCGATCAGATAGGTGGAGCGGATCGGCTGAGAACCAAAACGCAGATGCGATACCGTAACCGCCCCGGCTTTTTTCGAGTCATAGACGAAATAGCCCTGGGCATACAGGTCGGTCGATTCACCGATGATCTTGATGCTGTTCTTGTTGGCACTGACCGTCCCGTCGCTGCCCAGTCCGTAGAACATGGCCTGGAATGTCTGTGCATGGGCGTCGGTACGAAAAGCCGGATCCCATTCCAGGCTGGTATGCGTGACATCGTCGTGAATTCCGATGGTAAAGTGATTTTTCGGTTTATCCCCGCGCAGCTCGTCGAACACCGCCTTGATCATCCCCGGCGTGAACTCCTTGGAAGAAAGCCCGTAACGGCCGCCAATCACGGTCGGCATTCCGTCAAACCGGCATTCGCCGCTGCAGTAATGCTGGGCCAGCGCCGTGACCACATCCTTGTACAGGGGCTCACCGTCGGCACCCGGTTCCTTGGTGCGATCCAGCACCGCGATTTTTTTAACACTTGTCGGCAGCGCGTGAATCAGGGCGTCGGCCTCAAAAGGCCGATAGAGCCGGACCTTGAGCAATCCGACTTTTTCACCCTGATGATTGAGATACGCCACCGTTTCCTGGGCCGCCTCGGCGCCCGAGCCCATCAGGATCATGACCCGCTCGGCCTCCTCGCTGCCGACATAATCGAACAGCCGATACTGGCGACCGGTCTGTTCGGCAAAGCGGTCCATCGCCTGCTGCACAATACCGGGCAGTTTTTCATAAAAGGGGTTGACGGTTTCCCGCGCCTGAAAATAGACGTCCGGGTTCTGCGAGCTGCCGCGCAACACGGGGTGTTCGGGCGAGAGGGCATTATTGCGGTGTCGCTGCACCCATTCGGGGCGGATCATCGCCGCCAGCACCTCATCGTCGAGGCCCTGCAGCTTGGCCACCTCGTGCGAGGTGCGAAAACCGTCGAAGAAGTGCACCATCGGCACCTGTCCCTCCAGGCTGGCCGCCTGGGCGATCAGGGCCATATCCATGACCTCCTGGGGTGAGTTGGCGCACAGAAAGCCGAAACCGGTCATGCGCGCGCTCATCACATCACTGTGATCGCCGAAGATCGACAGGGCCTGACAGGCCAGCGAACGGGCGGCCACATGAAAGACCGTCGGGGTCAGCTCCCCGGCGATCTTGTACATGTTGGGGATCATCAACAACAGCCCTTGCGAGGCGGTGAACGTCGTGGTCAGGGCACCGGCCTGCAACGCGCCGTGAATCGCGCCGGCGGCGCCGCCTTCACTTTGCATCTCAACGATATGGGGTACTGTGCCCCACAGATTGACCTGGCCGCGCGACGACCACTCGTCCGCCCATTCGCCCATCGGCGAGGCCGGCGTAATGGGATAAATGGCGACGACTTCATTGAGCTTGTGTGCGACGGTGGCGGCGGCCTGATTACCGTCGATAGTCAAAGTACGGGGTTCGGACATGATACAGGGGATCCCTTCAAGGCTGACTGACACCGTTAAAGATAGATCGCCTGTGGACCAGCGTCTATTTCTTTATACGATTACCCGGGTATCAGGTCCCCCGGAGGCGCACTCACTACGGCTTCCATCTGATCGAAGCATGCCCGGGAGACGCTATTCAACCCGCCTGTTGTTGATCCGCATCATGATAGGCCAGAAACGTGGCGGCTCCCTCCGCACCCAGGTATTTTTTCAACAGCCTGGGATCGGCCTGGCGCAGGTCCACCCGAATCAGGCCATCGACACAGTACTGGAACCGGGGATCCACATTGAAGCCCAGCAACCGCCCCCCAGCTTCAGATATTGTCGAATCAGCACCGGTACGCCCTTGTCATCCTCCTCGATCTCGGCGATCAATGTCGATAGTTCATCCACGCTGATATCTTCGCGCAACATCGTATTCCAGCCGTCTTTCCAGGCGGTTCGATAGGGATAACGCGGTTTCACGTGTCGACCCAGTGTCCCGTCGAACAGGTTCTGTTTCAAAAACCGGATCAACAGGCGCTGGGACATTCCGCTGTAATCATTACTGATGCTGACGGGGCCGAACAGATTGGCATACCGCGGATTTTTCGCCACATAATGGCCTATCCCTTTCCATAACAACATCAATGGTGAAAAATTGCGCTGGTATTCGGGTCGCACGAAGGAACGCCCCAGCTCCATAGCCGGACTGATCTGTTGCAGGAAATGGCGACTGTAGCGAAACAGTGAATGACTATACAAACCACGACGCCCGTAATTGCGCAAAATCTCATCAACCAGCCCCAGTCGATAGCCCCCGACCACCTGCTTCTGCCGGCTGTCCCAGACAAACAAATGCAGATAAAAACGGTCATACAGATCGATATCACTACTCTTGCCGGTGCCCTCTCCCACCGATCTGAAGCTGATCTCGCGCTGACGACCAATCTCCTGTAATAACAGGGGGATTTGCGCGGCCCTGGCATACCAGACCTGTAACTCACCCGAGGTATCCAGCCGCTGCTCTTGTGGCAGCGTGCTCAATTCCTTTTCAAGCTGCACAGCATCCATCGGCGGCAGAATCGATGCCAGCGCATCATCCCCCAATATTGACCGATCACTGTTAATTCCGCCTTCACTTTGCGACAAAAGACAGGTTCGCATACGCAAATACCCCGCCAGATCCGGCATCCTCTCGAATCCGACCAGCCTTTTTTTATCGAACGGCTTGCCGATGCGTAAACTTACCGTGCCGTGTGATTTATTAAGCAGTTCGCGTGGCAGTAACAGCGTCTTGCATATCGGGGGTAATAGCCCGGCCAGGCAAAACAGGTGACTGTTGTGTCCGGCGAACTGGATTGGAACCACACTGGCATCACACAGACGGGCGAGACGCGCCACCGACGCATCCCAGGGCCCTTCGCTGATCGACAGATTTGCCCAACGTCGTGACGCTACATCGCCGGCCGGAAACATGACCAGCAAACCACCCTGTTTCAACCAGCGGCTAGCTTCGCGCATCGCCGTGACATTCTGTCGCGTTGCCGCTTTGTGTCCATAAGGATTCACACCCAGAAACACCGGTGCCAGCTCCGGGATCCGGTTTAGCAGGCCATTGGCCATAATCTTGATATCCGCACGCCGCTGGCTTAACAGATCGACCAGTAACATGCCTTCGAGGGCACCGAACGGGTGATTGGCCACCACAATGGCCGGACCGGTTTGCGGGATATTCTCAAGCCGACCCGCTTCGATGACATAATCAATGTCCAGGTTCTCAAACGCTTGCTGAACAAATGCTTGCGGGTCGGCGGTGGGTTCCAGATCGGCATAACGCCGCGCCAGTTCACGCAAACCGAACAGTGACTCAAGCGTATTTTTCATCAGCCGGAACGGCCGATAACGTACATGCTTGCCAAAAACCTCGTCGAGTGAAAAAGGGTTACAGGGTTTGTTATTGAGCGTTGCAACTGCCATGGCCTGATCCTGAACAATTCAAACGGGATCAAGCCTGCACTGCGATTATGTAAGCTGATTGAACGTGTGATGACAGATTTATGAACGAGGGAGAGGATAACCCGGAACACTCCCGGACCGGCCCTGCCCTGGTGAAGTCTGTGAGCCACTGTGGTGAAGCCTGCGCAACCATTTACCCACAGTGACGAAGCTGGAGAGGAAGCGGACCCTGTTTAGATAACGGATTTATAACGCAGAGGACGCAGAGACGCGGAGTCGCAGAGGATCTAAAATGTATGCCATACACATTGGGACATCATTATTGTTTCTCCGCGCCTTTGTTGCGCGATGTACAGGGATGTACAAGTGTCGCTGGAGGCAGGATGCCGGGAGTGACCCTCTGCGTCCTCCGCGTTATTTTCCAGAGAATCTAAAAAGCGGCCTGGCCTTAGCCGTAGATTCAGCCTGGGTTCTCTTATGGATTCCGGCTTTCGCCGGAATGACAAGCTAATCCTCGTACCTCGTTACTCGTCCCTCGGCACTGCCCGAAGGG
Organism: Thiohalophilus sp.; assembly: GCF_034521165.1. Lineage (NCBI taxonomy): Bacteria > Pseudomonadati > Pseudomonadota > Gammaproteobacteria > Thiohalomonadales > Thiohalophilaceae > Thiohalophilus > Thiohalophilus sp. Next base: position 14,856 of record NZ_JAXHMV010000003.1, on the reverse strand, counting down.
CCAGCGTCCTCTGCGTTATTTTCCAGAGAGCCTGAACTAGGATGGCTGCCGCCATATACCAGGGCAGAGCCAAAGTGGTGTTACACTTGCTATTGCCAGTATGACCTGCGCGACTAGCTGGTGATCTTGTCCTGGCTCGAACTGGTTAATAACTCGAACTCAGGCTTCGGCACTTTCAATCCGGTTTCGCCCCTTATCCTTGGCACTGTAAAGTGCATTGTCGGCCCGTTCGAACAGCTGTTCAGCATCCCCCTCTTCGGCCCGGGCAAGGCCACAGGACGCGGTAACCAGGACACGACTCCCGCGAAAGTGAAATTCCAGCGCCTCGATCGCCTGGCGCAGTTTTTCACCCACGACTTTCGCGGCAGCGATATCCGATTCAACCAGAATGATCGCAAACTCTTCACCGCCGTAACGGGCCAGAAAATCGGTTTCGCGCAACTGTTGCTGCATCACACCGGCAATCACCTTCAGAACCTTGTCACCGGCAGCATGCCCGTAGGTATCGTTGATTTCCTTGAAATGGTCGATATCCCACAACATCAGCACAAAATCGGTGTTATAGCGCCGATGCCGTGCGATTTCCTCCTCCAGTCGCCGGTCGTAGGCCATGCGATTGGGAATGCCGGTTAACGCGTCCGTTTCGGCCTTGTTCTGGGCTTTTTTCACCTGCTGGCGCAGTTTGTCCGACTCGGCTTCCGTCGCCCGTAACTGGTTTTCCAGGCGCTGGATAATTTCATGTGATTCACCACCGCGACCTTCTTCCTGCTCGAGAAAACGATCCACATGATTTCGGATAATCACCACCCGCGACTGGATCGCGGTTTTTAATGAATCGAGATCCAGCGCCTCGTCCACGGTCTGCTCGATCGAACTGACTTGCGAATTGACCATCTGGTTCATTTCACGTGATTCACTCAACGCGGCATCCCGCAGGCGTGCGGTTTGCTGTATGTCCTTGTCCAGCTCCTGCAGTCGATCGGTCAGTTGCAGCAGGAAGTTTTCCAGATCCTGTTTTTCCGACCTTACCCGTGATTGCAGATCGGCGATCAGTTTGACGGTATCATCCAGGCCCCGGGTTAATGTCGCCACGTCTTCACAGGGCTCGAGTTTTTTACGTACCAGTTCCGACTCCACCGCCAGATCGTCGGAAAAATCGATGCGCTCGAGCAATTGAATCAGAATTTCCCCGGCCAGGGCGCAGGCAATCCCTTCGTCATCGGTCACTATTTCTGACTTTGTCACATCAGCTTCCGGCTGACCCGAGTCGACTTCAATCGATACAGGTTGCTGCCTTTGCGGCGCATCGGCGGTATCAGTCTTTTCCCTGGCACCACGACGAAACAGTGAACTCAAAAGACCTGTTCTGTCTTCTTTTGCTTCTGCGGAACCTTTTGACTGTGCGGCACCGGGCGGCAGGCCTTGTTCAATCGTCAGGCTCAACAATTCTGCCAGGATTTTGACCGCATCGGACAGCTCGCTGACGCCCGCGACACGCGCCAGTTTTTTTCTGACATATTTTTCCTGGCGGGCCAGATCCTCCGGAATCGGCAGTTCATCCAGAAGCAGTTGCAAGGCGTGGGCCGGATTTGATTGTCCCTCTTTATTACCTGTGCGTTCCGGCAGGCGGCCGATTGCTGTATTGATGTCGCTGAACAGCGATTCCAGGCGAGACAAATCACTGCTGTCACGGATCTGGCCACGCAGCTTCTCGAGTTGCTTGCCCAACTGGGCGTCGTCGGTTTCGGCAATCAGGCTAAGACGGGAGACCAGTAGTCTCAGCTGTTTTTCCAGCTGCGCCCATTCGCGTTGCCGTTCGTCCAGCTCATCCAGGCTGTCGTAATATTTTTTCTTCCAGTGATCGGCCTCACGGCTGCTTTTACCGGTCTCGTTCGCCATACTCAGCCATCCAGATTCTGCAGATAGTCATTCAGGGTTTGTGACTTGTTGCGCTGGTAGCGGTGAAACTGCATGCCCGGCGGCAGTCTGACTTCCATCATTAACGGCAGATGATCGGAACCGAAATTCTCGAGTTCGCAAAACTTGTTGATGGTTAATTCGGATGTTGCCAGGATATGATCGATATTATGTTGCGGGCGCCAGCTGGGAAAGGTGTGCACACCCTCGATCGGCTCATGCAGGCGGGTGCGTGTGATCAGGTGCTGCATCTCGCGACTGTCATGCCGACAGTTCATGTCCCCCATCACGATCGCATGCGGAAAACTGTTCACCACATCGGCGAGATAATCCATTTGCAGCAGTCTGGCCCGTCGACTCAGGGCCAGATGCACAACGATGACCGCCAGCGTATCTTCGCCGGCATCGTAACGGGCAAGTATGGCCTGGCGACCGGGGATCAGGCCCGGTAGACGCAGGTCCTGTATCTCGGCAGGATGAAAATGGCTCAACAAACCGTTACTGTGCTGCGCGATACGACCAAATTTACGGTTTACCTGATGATGCCAGTAAGGAAATTCACCCCGCTCCGCCAGATATTCGGTCAGATTAATGAAGTTACTGCGCAGACTGCCGGCATCGACTTCCTGGACACCTACGATGTCATATTCCTTCATCATCTCCGCCGCCAGGTCCAGATTGCCGAGACGCCGGGCACAGGGCAGGACATGCCGCCAGCTGCCGGTGAGGTATTGATACGGACGACTGGTCTTGATCCCGACCTGGACGTTGTAGCTGAGTATTTTCAGCGTTTGTGCCCTGTCGTCGGTAGCGGTCTGTTGCGACATCATCGTCAGTTCAGATCGGACAGATCATTTCACCCAGCTTCTGGGTCAGCTTGAGGTTCTCGCTGTAATCCACCGGGCAATCGATAATACTCACGGTATTATCGGCCAGCGCGGTTTTCAGCGTCGGCAGCAGATCCTCGCCTTTTTCGATTCGATAGCCTTTGGCGCCGAATGATTCGGCGTATTTGATAAAATCCGGATTGTTGAAATCCACGTGTGACTTGCGGCCGAAACTGTTGATCTGTTTCCATTCGATCAACCCGTAGCCATTATCATTCCAGACCAGGATCACGATGGGCGTTTTCATGCGCATGGCGGTCTCGATCTCCTGGGAATTCATCAAAAAGCCGGCATCGCCGGTTACGGCCACCACGTTACGGTCTGGATACGCCAGTTTGGCGGCGATGGCGCCGGGCAGGGCAATGCCCATGCTGGCAAACCCGTTGGAGATCAAGCAGGTGTTGGGATATTCGCAGCGGAACATGCGCGCCATCCACATTTTATGTGCCCCGACATCACACAGGGCAATGTCTTCAAGGTTCATCGCGGTACGCAGATCCCAGATGATCTTCTGTGGCTTGAGCGGCAGGGCCGTATCATCCTTGTGCTGATTCATATCCTCGATCAGCGCCTTACGCAGACTTTTCATGGCCGTGCCGGTATGCGGACTGGCCAGATTCATAATGCGCAACAGGGAATGCTTGATATCGCCGACGACGCCAACTTCTACCGGGTAATAGGCATCAACTTCCGCGGGCGAATTATCGATATGAATAATGGTTCGATCCTTGGTCGGATGCCATAAATAAGGATGGTACTCGACCAGATCATAACCGACACAAATGATCACATCGGCCCGGCTGAAACCGCAGCTGACATAATCGTTGGCCTGTAACCCGGCACTGCCCAGGGCCATCGAATGCTTGAAGGGCACCACGCCCTTGGCCATGAAGGTATTGGCCACTGGTATGCGCAATTGCTCGGCGAATTCGGCCAGCTGCTTCCAGGCGTGGCTGCGTATGACCCCGTTGCCGGCCAGTATGATCGGGTTTTTCGCGCGCGAGATAATATCGGCTGCCCGATCCACCTTCTCGCCCGGCGGCTCCGGCGGATAGGGATACTTGACCGGCAGGGGCTGATCGTCGATCTCCATCTCGGCGATATTTTCCGGAAACTCGATGAAACAGGCGCCGGTCTTCTCCGTCTGCGCCACCTTGAACGCCTTGCGTACGACCTCGGGAATAATGTCCGGGGTCAACAGACGTGAGGAATACTTGGTGATCGCGCGAAAGATCTCCTCGAGATCCAGTACCTGATGCGATTCCTTGTGCAGACGATGGGTGCTGGCCTGTCCGGCCACGGCCACCAGCGGGGCATGATCCATATTGGCATCGGCCACCCCGGTGAACAGGTTGGTGGCGCCCGGTCCCAGTGTTCCCAGGCAGACCCCTGCCTTGCCGGTCAATCGCCCGTAGACATCAGCCATGAACGCCGCGCCCTGCTCATGCCGGGTGGTGACAAACTCAATATCCGAATCCAGCAGGGCATCCATCACATCCAGGTTCTCTTCCCCGGGGATGCCAAAGATATATTCCACTTCTTCATTTTCGAGGCAGCGCACGAAAAGTTCGGCGGCTTTCATTCATTCATCTCCTGCTGGTCAATGCTGTTGATATGCCTGTAGACAGATTATTCGGGATCCGTTGCGAGCAGCTGCTGCACCACGCCCAGCATGGCATCGTGCCCGCCTGACATGGGGCCGTCGGTAATATAGCGACCATCGATGACCAGCGCCGGAACACCCTCGGCGCCATAACGCTTGGTCAGTTCAATGGCGCGGCGCAGCTTGCCGTCGACGGCAAAGGAATTGATCGTGTTGCGGAACGTCTCCGCGTCAACGCCGAACTCGGCAAAAAAGGCCTCGGCCTGATCACTGGTATGGATATGCTTACCGCCGGCGTGGATACGCTTGAACAGGGGGGCATGAATCTTGTCCCGGATCTCCAGTAATTCCGCGGTATAAAACAGTTTGGCATGCAACGCCCACTTCGGATTCGGGCGGCCAGTCTGCGGATGAACGAAGACCGCCGGCACGCGTTCGAAGCCAACATCGTCCGGTTTGTTCTCGACCCAGGTTTCCAGTTTCGGCTCAAAACGGTAACAATGGGGACAGCCGTACCAGAACAGCTCGACCACTTCGCGGGGCTTATCGGTCAGCTTTTCGACAGCCGGCGTAATGCGCCGGTATTCAATGCCCTCGGCATACTCCGCCTGGACCGGGGCCGGGAACAGCACCGCCAGCGCTAGCAGTGGGGCCAATATACGCAAAATCGTCTTCATCAATGACTCCTGATATTCGGTTATTCTCAGACTATTCAAACTCACTGCTCGAAGCAAGCCACGCCCCCCGATTCCCCCTCGTCCCGGCATCCGATAAGCTACGCCCTGCACACTGAGGAGATAGCCATGCCAACCAGAAAAGCTGCCAAACAAATCGACATTGCCGACTTCCTGAACCAGCAACACCTGTGCGAATCACTCACGCTGAACGAGGTCCAGACTCTGATGGAATTCACCGAGCCGGTCTTCTTCAAAAAGAATGAGGTGATCGCCGATATCGGCGAGATCGGCGAGGCCCTGTTCTTTATTATAAAGGGTGAAGTCGTCCTGTTTTTCGAAGATCACGGCAAGGACGTGGAAATCGGTCGCCTGAAGGAAGGCGAGGTGATGGGGGAAATGTCGTTTTTCGACCGCCAGGCGCGCTCCGCCCGGATTCGCGCCAGCGTCGGCGATACCCGCCTGCTCAAACTGACCCGCATCATGTACAACCGGCTGCGAGTTGAGCACCCCTTCATCGCCGTCAACCTCGTCGAACACACCATCATCAGCCTGGACCACCTGTTCCGCAGACTAAGTATGGATATTGCCAGCTTCAACCAGTACATGTACGGCAACGGACCCATCCGCTAGCCTCTTCTCCAGGTTGGTGGAAGGAACGCAAAGGACGCAAAGACGCGGAGGACGCCAAGAAAAACTATTATTTTCTTTGTGTTGGGCTCCAGACCTGAACGACGCGATTTGCGCGCAAACTGGAGCCCTGGCCCGGGGCCTGAGCCTCACAAGAAATCATCAAATTATTTCCTTTGCGTTCTTTGCGCCTTTGCGATCTAGAAACTTCGAACAATGGCTCCTCACAGCTCGCCGTAGGAGTGCAGGCCGGAGAGGAACATATTCACACCCAGGAAGGCGAAGGTGGTGACGAACAGGCCGATGATCGCCCACCAGGCCAGGGGGGCACCGCGCCAGCCCTTGGTCAGGCGCAGGTGCAGCCAGGCGGCGTAATTCAGCCAGACGATCAGGGCCCAGGTTTCTTTCGGGTCCCAGGACCAGTAACCACCCCAGGCCTCGGCCGCCCACATGGCACCCAGTACCGTCGCCACGGTAAAGAAGGCAAAGCCCAGCGCAATAGTCTTGTGCATGATGTCATCGAGCATGTCCAGACTCGGCATGCGCGCCACAAACCCGCTCTGCGGATTGCGGTTTTGCGCCCGCTCCACCAGCAGATAGGCCACACCGAGCATCGCGGCCAGCGCAAAGGCGCCGTAGCCGACGAAGTTGGCCGGCACGTGAATCTTCATCCAGTAACTTTGCAGGGCCGGCACCAGTGGCTCGATCTCGTGTGCGCCTTTTTCAAAGTGGTACCAGAGCAGGAATGCAATCGAGGCGGAGATGATCGTCAGGGCAAAGGCCCCCATGCCCTTGGCGCGGGTGCGCGCCTCGTAAAACAGGTAAATCAGGGCGGTAATGATCGCAAACAGGATAAAGACTTCGTACAGATTGCTGACCGGAATATGACCGACGTCATGGCTGATGAGATAGGATTCGCGCCAGCGCACCATCAGGCCGACAAAGCCCATGGTGGTGGCGACCCAGACCATGGAGGTGGCCACCTTGCCGATAAAATCGTTGGGTTTGGCCAGGTAGACATAATAGGTCACGGTGGCCATCACAAACAGCGCGCTCATCCACATGGTCGCCGACTGACTGGAGATCAGAAATTTAAGAAAGAAGTTCTGCTCGGCCTGACCGAGATCGTTACCATACAGACTCACCGCGAACAGGCTGATAGCGGCAATGGCAATCATCAGGTGCCGGGTCGCTTTCCAGTACCAGCCCAGCGCGATCAGGGCGATGGACGTACCGAAGAGAATGCCGACCTCGTAGTTGTCCATCAGCGCGGAATATTTGTTCCAGGCATAGCCGGCACCAAACAGCAGGGCCGCCGCCCAGATCCAGTCAAACAGGCTCAGCTGTTTGATAAAGGACTCCTTGCCGAAGTCCTGGTTAAATTGTTCCTTGGTTACCGCCATAGTCTGTCACCTGTCTGTCGTTATTGACGTGATGCATAATGCCGATCCAGTTCATCGGCGAGTCCATCAAACACCTTGCTGAAATCATTTTGATTACGGTTGCCCATCCCCGCCAGCATAACACGGCTGCCCTCGCCTTCCGGGCGAATCATCACCCACAGGCGCTGATGAGTGATATAGAACATCATGAACACCCCGATAATCAACATCACACAGCCCAGATAAACCACATTTTTCCCCGGGGAACGGGTAATCTGCAGGCCCGAGGCCTGACGCAGATCAAAGTTAGTCATCTGCAGATAAAACGGCGAGCTGTATGGCCCCATGGATGCCAGGGCATTGACTGCATCCTCGAACCAGCGCCCCTGTTCGGTGCTGATACCCTGTTCGAGGGCAACGTCTTCCGCCTGCAACAGTTCCCAGTACAGGTTTTCCAGCACGGTATTGAGAATTTTCAGATAGGTCTCCGCGACTTTCATCTGCTGCTCTTCCGGTACGGTTTGCTGAATGCGCCGATCGATCGCCTGATAACCGCCCCGGTTGAATTCACTGGTCAGTCGAACCATGGAGGTCACGATATTTTGCAACATCTCCTTATCCTGCATGTTCGCTTCGGACATCGCCTGACGGGCGCTTTGTTCGGCAATCCGACGCACACGATCCTTGTCATTTAACCAGGCATGAAGACGCATGAAGCGATCCACGGACATCTTGTCATCGGCGGGGATATGCAGATAGCGGAATGGCTCGGCCTGGCTTTCACGCATGCCACTTAAAAAGAAATAACGTCCTTCCTGACGTACCGGGACCATGTAATTGACGAATTCACGCGCCTCGCCGTTGGGCTGCCGCAGCCGGAAGGTAAAACTGGGGCCGTAATTGGTGAACTTCTTGCCGCTCTGGCCCATGGTACCGCCGCGCACCATCTCGCTCTGATCAAATTCTTCGTTGGGCGCCACTGCCAGCTCCTCATCGGCGGGGAACACATTGAATTCCTTGAAATCCTCAAACTCAATGGTCATCACGCCATCCGGCGTTTCGATCTGGCGTTTGGCCGCGACCTTGCCATCCAGTTCGATCGGTTGCGGGTTGCTGTCAAACAGCGGCCACGCCTTGAGCTGCATCTTTGTGCCGCCATCGGAGAAGCTGGCCTGATAGATAGCATAGCCACGATAGATCAGTGGATGATTCACCGCGATGGTCTCTTCCCTCGGCGCTTCGAGCTGATTGTCATGAATCACCAGATCGCTTTCAAAGGACTTGGGCTGACCGGAATCATAATATTTGACCCGAAATTCCTTGAGCTCGACGGCAAATGGCAGCTCCTGAACCAGATAGCCATCACGGATATTCAGAAATACCATATTGCTGACACTGTCTTCCGGCAACGTGATGTTGCCGCGAAACGACCAGTTCTCAGCCGGGCTCAGCCGGCTGACGGGCGGCACTTCCTTGGCGGCGATATCCCGTTTTTCGATCTTGATCTCGCCCAGCCATTCTTTAATCGACAGGCCAAGGTTACCGTCCATCAGACCACCGACACAGATCACCACGATACCGACATGGGTGAACAGATAGCCCAGCCGGTTCATCTGCCCCTTCATCAGGGCCAGGACGGTAACGCCTTCGCTTTCCTTGCGTCGGGCACGGTAACCCTTGTTATTAAAATATTGCGTGAAGGTCTGCTCGACCTGCTGCGGGGAGTCGCCCAGAGTCCATTCGCGAAAATTGCGCATGACCCGCAGGGACTTTTCTTTCATGCTCAGGCGATAATGGCCCATATCGCGCAACATGCCCGGCCCGTTGCGATAAACACAGACACTGGTGCTTAACAGCAAAAACCCGAGCAGCAGCAAAAACCAGACGGCCCCATAGACGTCGTACAGATCCAGCACCTTGAAGATCTCGTGCCAGTAGGGCCCGAACTTGATGATGTAATCCTGGTAAGGCTGGTTCTGCTGCAAAACCGTGCCGATCACCGACGCCACGGCGATTACGACCAGCATGGTGATCGCCAGGTTCATGGAACCGAGGAATTCCAGCCAGGCGGCCGGTTTTTGTTGTCGGGATTTACTCACGCTTGCTCGCCAATCTCATCGCCAATCCGGTGCGCTACGCTATCACACCCCGGGATAAATTTAACCTCGCCCCGCGGGACGCGGTTTATATTCTGGTGTTGTACCGGGCAGGAGTTATCTGCGTTTTTATCTGTAAACTATTATGGTTATTTTGTCCGGCACCGAGGCGGGTCGTCCCGGTGCGCCCTGTCACTCTCTTAAGTCTGCTTCGAGCGATACAAAGTTCCTTCGCTGCGGATAAAAAGTCGACTTTCAGGCGCAAAAAAGGGCGGAGATCCGCCCTTTTTTATCTTGCTTCGTTTGTCGGAACAATCAGTAACCGGCCATCAGTGCAAACCGGAAATATAAGACGAAACCGCCTTGATTTCCCGATCGTTCATCTTGCGGGCGATATCCCGCATCATGCCATTCATATCGTTGGTCCGCTTGCCGTCACGAAAATCCTTGAGGGCCTTGACCAGATAATCGGTATGCTGGCCGCTCAACAGCGGGAAATTCGCTGCCGGATTCCCGGCCCCGGTCGGACCATGGCAGGCGATACAGGCCGTCAGGCCCTTTTCAGGATTACCGCCCCGGTAGAGTTTCTCACCAAACGCCGCCAGTTCTTCATCGGCCTGACCCATGCTGGGAGACTGTTTGGCATAGTAGGCGCCAATGTCCGCCATGTCCTGCTCGCTCAAACCGGCAACCTGACCGGCCATCAGCGGATCGGAACGGGTCTCACCCCGTTTGAAATCCGCCAGCTGCTTGGCAACATAGCCGGCATGCTGACCCGCCAGCTTGGGAAAATTGGCAACCGCACTGTTACCTTTTTCGCCGTGGCAGGCGACACAGGCTGCGACCTTGGCTTCACCGGCTTTGGCATCGCCGGCCGCCTGGGCCGTGGAGGCAAACGCCGGTACAAACAGGACTACCGAGAGAAAACTGACTAACGTTGAATACTTCATTTGTGATTAAACCAACCTTGCGATGTTTGACAAACTGTTCGGACGCTTACTGGACCTCGGAGAGCATGTAATCGACCGCGGCCTTGACGTCCGCATCGCTCAGATCCGCGCGGCCGCCCTTGGCCGGCATGGCATTGAAACCATTAAGAGCATGGTTATACAGGGTCTCTTTCCCCTTGGACAGACGATCCGCCCAGGCGCTCTTTTCCAGCTTCGGTGCGCCGGCGGCGCCGGTGCCATGACAGGCGAAGCAGGCCTGCTGATAGGTTTGTTGACCTTCAGCCGCCGAGGCAACGGAAGCCAGACCCAGCATGGCCAGAGATACGACAGTACCGGTGATTGCTTTTTTCATTAGTCTACTCCTAACTCCAATCGATGTTGATGGTATAAAACTTTCGACCATGACGCCGTCCCCAGGTTCGTCATGCTAGAATCTGTGCACACGAAGCGGCAGTCTGTATATCAGCTGCTCAATATCCGGTCAAGACGACCCATTATACCCCAGAGCCACGCCGAAACCCACTACCGAGGCGCCGTGAGTACCCGATTCGACCAGTTACGCCGACCCTACGCCGCCATCCACTTCCTGCTCAGCGTGCCCCGGCCGCAGCAGGCGCCGGCGGATACAGGCGTCGAAGTCGCCTTCGCGGGGCGCTCGAACGCCGGCAAATCCAGCGCGCTCAATGCTCTGACCGGGCGCAAGGCCCTGGCCCGCACCAGCAAGACGCCCGGGCGCACCCAGCACCTGGTCTTCTTCGCCCTGGACGAGCGGCGCCGGCTGGTGGATCTGCCCGGCTACGGTTTTGCCCGGGTGCCCGAGGCCGTGCAGCGCGAGTGGGGCGAGGCCATGGCGGTCTATCTGCAGCAACGCCAGTCCCTGGCCGGCCTGATCCTGCTGATGGATATTCGTCACCCGCTGACCGACTACGACTGGCAAATGCTCGAATTCTGCCGCCACGCCGACCTGCCGGCCCACATCCTGTTGACCAAGGCCGACAAGCTCAAGCGGGGGCCGGCACAAAACACCCTGCTGGCGGTGCGCAAACAGCTGGCCGATTATCCCCAGGCCAGCGCACAACTGTTCTCCGCCACCAAAAAACAGGGGCTCGAGGAGGCATTAAACGTGGTCAACCGCTGGCTCGACCTTGAGCCGGATCAAGGGCAGCAAAAAAAAACCCCGGAATAGGGGTTGGGATGTGGGGAATTGCGTCATTCCGGGGTCAAGTTCGCCCGGCATTGGGGACCGGGCCTTGAATCCCGCTCTGGGTTAAGCGGGGTCAGACACTCTCAGCGTAGTGCGCCCGATGCCCCGGTAACAGGCGGCGATTGTGAACGTTTGTTAAATCTATGCCACTGGTTCCCGATTCAGTTTCATTTCAGAAAAGTCCGCTAGAATGTCCTGATAAACAACCGATCCGGCCGGGCTTACCGTAACCCGCGGGTTACACCGGGCCGGTTCAAAAACAACTTGCCATTGCAACGGGGAGAACAACCATGCTCAAACGCTTTCATCTGCACACCCTGTTCAGCAGTTTGCTGCTGCTGATCCTGCTGCTGCCCGAGGCGAACGCCATGCCGGCCTTCGCCCGCGACTACAAAATGTCCTGCGCCACCTGTCACGCCGCCTTTCCCAAGCTGAACGCGTTCGGGGAAAGCTTTGCTGCCTCCAACTTCCGCCTGCCCAACTGGAAGGACAACACCGTGGCCACCGGCGACGACATGCTGGCCCTGGCCAAGACCCCGCCGATAGCGTTTCGCGCCCAGGCCTTTGCCCAGGCGCGCGATGCCGAGGCGATCACCGACCTGACCACCGGGGAATCCACGGAAGTCGACAGTGATTTTCAGTCGCCCTATCTGATCAAGATGCTCTCCAGCGCCCCGTTGTCGGAACACATTACCTATTACTTTTACGCGATCTTCGCCGAGAAGGGCGGCAACGGCGAGACCATCGTCGAGGATGCCTGGTTCTCCCACGATGCCCTGTTCGGCACGGATGTGGGCATGATGCTCGGCCAGTTCCAGGTCTCGGATCTGATGTTCCCGCGCGAGACCCGCCTGACCTTCCAGGACTACATGGCCTATCGCATGGCCGGCATCACCTATGATCGCGGTGTCATCTTCGACACCACCGCCGGGCCACTGGATCTGGCCGTCGGCCTGGTCAACGGCAACGGCATCAAGGAGAACCTCACCATCAACAGCCCCGGGTATCAGCGCTCGGACCATCTGTTCGACAACGATACGTCCAAAGCGGTGTTCGGCCGCATCGGCGGGGATATCGGACCGGTCGCCGCCGGGCTGTTCGGTTACAGCGGCCAGCAAAAAAATGCAATTACCGATGGAAACAATCCCGCCGGTACCGGTAGCGGCAATCGTCAGACCGACAAGAACATCGTCGGCCTCGATTTCAACGGCAAGCTCGGCAACAAGACCTACTGGTTCGCCCAGGCCCTGTGGAACGAGTGGGACGGCTTCATCAATGCCGGCCAAAACTACGAATGGTTCGGCGGCTTTGTCGGAATCGATTACATCCACAGTCCGCGCTGGGCCCATTCACTGCTGTATAACTACGCCGACGCCGGGGATCTGGAAAACACCGATACCATCTATGAAGGTATCGCCATGGAGACGGTGACCTATACGGCCTCCTATTATTTCATGCGCAACGTCAAGGGCGTGATCGAGTTCAATGCCGATCTGCAAAGTGATGTAGCCAAAACCGGCACCTACTGGACCGGCCACCTGACCAACGAAAACTATTTCCTGGTCGGCTTTGACGCGGCGTTCTGAACATCTATTCCGGGTCGAGATGATGATGCACAGAAGGCATTCTACCCGGCTATAAGACTCTCGCAGAGACGCAGAGGTCGCAGAGAATAAACGATAGTAGTTTCTCTGCGCCGTGGCGTCTCTGCGAGAGATCCGCTTTTTCCTTCTACGACACCTGCCTCAAACAGGGATAACCACCGAAACACCGAACAACACCGCCGATTGCCGGACACCGCGTTGCTATGTCCGGCCTACCAATGGACGGCTCTCGCAGAGACGCAGAGCGACGCTGAGAATACGCAATATCAGATTTCTCTGCGCCATGGCGTCTCTGCGAGAGTTCCGCTTTTTCCTTACTACGACACCTGCCCCAAACAGGGATAACCACCGAAACATCGAACAACACCGCTGATTGCCGGACATCGCGTTGCAGTCCGGCCTACCAATGGAATTACTCTCGCGGAGACGCAGCGTGCGCGGAGAATAAACGCGTGCAGTTTCTCTACCCCTGGCGTCTCTGCGAGAGGTCAGCAGGGTGTCACGCAGGCTAACGCCAGCGTGACCTGCAGAATTAGTCAGAATATAAAGTGGGCAAAAAAATGCCCCGGACGAAGTGGGGATAAAGCGCCGTCCGGGGCCTTCAAAATAGCCCGGCTTGGGGAAACCGGGCTTTTAATTCCCACTACAGGGAGGGTTGCGGGAATAAGCGCATTACTGCGCTCACAAAATAGGACACCCCCGGACCGGGAAAGTTCCGGCCAGTCTCACAGCCCCGATCAATGGGCTCGCGACCGCGAGCGGCTAACGCTGAACCCGGCGGTGATCGTAATCATGCAACAGGCGCTCGAGTTGCTGGATAATCCGACGCCAGCGTTCCGAGTCCATCGATAAGCCCTGCAAAATACCGGCGAACTGGTTTGAATAGGGTGTCTCCTCCAGTGGCGAGGCGGCAATCACCTCCAGCCGTTCCCGATTGGCGTTGTAATGTTCCACCAGAAAATCGATCATCGAATCGCTCAACGGCACCTGATACACCCGGCGAATACGCAATGCCAGGTACTCGGCACTTTTGCCCAGGTCCTCGCGCACCTCGCGCACCGCCGCGGCCCCCAGGCCCGCCTTGGCATCGGCGCTGAAGCCGGCTTCCAGCCCGCCGAGATAGGCGGCACGACTGCTGTAGATCGCCCGCTGAATGCTGGCGTCGGTCAACGGGACATACGACTGCAGGATCAGCACCAGGCGAATCGCCAGGCGCTTGATATCCTCGCTGTTTAACGATCGCCCGCCGCGTTGCAGCCCCGCCTCGGTGGACCGAAAACCGAGCCCGCGCAGGTATTCGCAAAACTGCTTCGCCACTTCGATCTTCGCTTCATCATCCAGCGCAATGCGCTCTTCGCGAATCCGCAGTCCCCGCGAGCGACGCGGCAACACAAGTTGCGCGGGCTGTCTGGCATGGCGCTGGCGTAACTCTTCCCAGCGCTCCAGCGCCCGGATATAACGATCCCGCCATTTTTGAACTTCCTCGCTGGCCCGACGGCTTTCCCGCACCAGATCCAGAATCGTTTTCAACTCCGGCCAGCTGGCCGCCTCACCGAGCCGGCCCTGCTGGACCAGTTGCTCCAGCCCGGAGGCCAGCCGGGCCAACAGCTCCTCCGGCGACAAACTGGTCACCGACTCATCGAACCCCAGCTCGGGATGATCCGACAGATAGGCCGCCAGCGCCTGCAGGCGCGTGGTGGCCATCGCCTGGCGAACGCTGTAACGATTACGCGCGTCCTCCACCTCATCCAGACTGCGTACCTGCTGCCAGCCGCCCTCATAATCGATCACCAGACGGGTGATCTCACGGCCGCTCAAAAGCTCGAAAGCCAGCACCAGCAACTCCTGAACATCCTCGTGCGCCATTAGATCGAGATTCTGGCGATCGGCGGCGGCAAAGATCGCCGCA
>NZ_JAXHMV010000002.1:300000-417226 GCF_034521165.1 Thiohalophilus sp. | reverse complement strand
AGGTGTCGCTCAGAAAAACCCAGTCGACACTCTGCTCGGGCAAACCGGTCGAGCGTTGATCGTTTACTATCCCCTCGACATTGTTCAATCCCTGCTCCCGGGATGTACGCACCACATTATCGACAAAGTTTTCGGCAATATCCACTGCATAGACTTTACCCGATTCGCCAACCTGCTCGGCGAACAGGCGGGTAAACAGCCCGGTTCCGGCCCCGACATCGGCGATGCGCATGCCGCGCTCAAGTTCCAGTGCCGCGACGATCTCGTGGCGGTAATCGTAAACCTCACGTCCGGATCGCTCGAAGGTACTTCGCCAGCGCTCGAAATCGGGAGCCTGGTAATGGCGGTTGATGTCGGGGTTGACGCTTTGTTCTGCCTCGACGGGCGAGATGCTCGGTATTAACAAAGCCAACGCAAGTAGCAGGCTGATAACAATTGACGGATGAAGTGTCGCGTTTCTCTTGCTCATGATGATTCCTTGATCGGCTTTCCTGTAAGTAAAGCATACGATAGGCGAGAAAAGCAGGAGCTGCACGCAAAGTGGCGGGTGAGATCGTCTGATGACCGAAGAGCCGGTTACCCTTATCACAAACAAAAATGTCGGCCTTCCCGCTGTGTGAAAGGCCGACATTTTTGTGTGCGAAATTGGTCGGGGTGACAGGATGAGCGGTGACCGTTTGCGAAGCAAACGCAGCACCGCAAACGCCCGGAGGGCCGGAAATAACGTGCAGGGAAGTACTAAAGTCGCGGGAGGACAGGAAGTCCGGAGCGACCCGGTCACTCACATCAAACCGCCGGCAAGGTCCGGCGTAAAAAATTAAAAATTGGTCGGGGTGACAGGATTTGAACCTACGACCCCCGCCTCCCGAAGACGGTGCTCTACCAGGCTGAGCTACACCCCGAATATTGGCCGTTAAAGCGGCTTTGACTCGAACCGTGTTGAACGGCTGTAATGCGGATTAATAACTGCGGTTGACGGCGAATTCGGCGAGGAAGCTGAGGGCGTCCTTGTACCGGGACGTCGGGATGTCACTCAGCGCCTCGATGGCCTGATCGGCCTCCGCTCGCGCGCAGCGCGCAGTGTAGTCGATAGCGCCGGTGGATTCAATCGCTTCACGCACGGCGTCGATCTGCTCCAGCCCCCCGGTTTCGATGGCCTGGCGGATGACGGCGGCCTGTTCGGGGGTACCCCGGGCCATGGCATAAATCAGCGGCAGGGTGGGCTTGCCCTCGGCCAGGTCATCGCCGATGTTCTTGCCGGTCTCCTCGCTGTCGGCGCGGTAGTCGAGCACGTCGTCCACCAGCTGGAAGGCGCTACCCAGGTGCATGCCGTAGCGGGCCATGGCCTGCTGGGCGGTCTCGGGCTGATTGGTGATCACTGCCGCCAGCTCGCTGGCGGATTCGAACAGTTTGGCGGTCTTGTTGTGGATGACCTCCATGTAGCGGGCCTCGGTGGTGTCCGCGTCGTGGATGTTGAGCAGCTGCTGGACCTCGCCCTCGGCGATGGTGTTGGTGCAGTTGGCCAGGATGCGCATGATGTCCATCTGGCCGATGTCGACCATCATCTGAAAGGCGCGGGAATAGAGGAAATCCCCGACCAGCACACTGGCGGAATTCCCCCACAAATTGTTGGCGGTTTCCCGCCCCCGACGCAGCTCGGAGCTGTCCACCACGTCGTCGTGGAGCAGGGTGGCGGTGTGGATGAACTCGATGATCGCCGCCAGATCGACGTGATAGCGGCCCTCATAGCCCAGCGCGCGGGCGCACAGCAGGTGGATGATGGGCCGCAGCCGCTTGCCGCCACTATTTATAATGTAGGTGCCCACCTGGTTGATCAGCACTACCTCGGAGTGCAGCCGCTCGCCGATGCAACGGTTAACCTCGGCCATATCGGGGCCGATCAACGCCTGGATATCCTCGAGAGTCTTCAAAATGGCACGCCTGTGAGCAAAGCGCAAAATGCTAGGGAGCCCCCACTGACCTGTCAAGCCAGAGGGGGCTTTGAGGGCGCTTAAATTGGCAGAAAATCAGGAAAATTCTTTGACCGGGGCGGTCCCAGACGCTAAAATTGCGCCCCTTTCCACAGTCGAGTCCGCCCAGACGGCGGGGATATTTGGAGCACAGATTATGTACGCGGTTATCGAAACCGGTGGCAAGCAGTACCGGGTAGAACAGGGCCAGAAAATCAAGGTCGAGAAGCTCAACGCCGAGCAGGGCGCCAGCGTGGATATCGACAAGGTCCTGATGATCGCCGATGGCGAGGATTTCAAGGTCGGCAAGCCCTATGTCGAGGGCGGCAAGGTCACCGCCACCGTGGCCAGCCACGGCCGCGGTAAGAAGGTGATGATTATCAAATTCCGTCGCCGCAAACACAGCCGGAAAACCCAGGGCCACCGTCAGGACTATACGGAACTGGAAATCACCGGTATCAGCGGCTAAGCAAGAGGACGTAAAGCATGGCTCATAAGAAAGCAGGCGGTAGTACCCGTAACGGTCGCGATTCCCAGTCGAAGCGCCTTGGCGTCAAGCGCTATGGCGGTCAGGTGGTCAAGGCCGGTAACATCCTGGTTCGCCAGCGCGGCACCAAGGTTCACCCGGGCGTGAACGTGGGCAAGGGCGGCGACGATACCCTGTTTGCCAAGACCGACGGCACCGTGGTATTCGAGACCAAGGGACCCCAGCAACGCAAACGGGTGAGCATTATCCCGGCCTGAAGACGCCAGGGTACAAGCCAAACCGCCAAAGCCCCGTCCTCGAGACGGGGTTTTTGTTTGCGGCACTGCTGGCAGGTGAATGGATGTCTTTTCTCCAGGCTACTGGAAATCACGCAGAGGACGCGGAGGCGCAAAGGCGCAGAGAATGAGAATATGGCATTCAGGTAGTGAGTGATTGTGCCTGACATGTTCGTACGGAACGGTTGCTTCTGAGGGTTTGTGGTTCGATCGCCAACCGACAGAATTGTGCTGTTGGCGGACCCACGTCGACCAGCAAATAAAATATGCTTGGGTCAGGAAACAGTCACTGTCCTGATCCGACTGGATTCTCGTAACTATACGGAACTGAAAGATGAAATTCGTCGACGAAGCAGCGATCCGGGTCGAAGCCGGCAAGGGCGGCAACGGCTGCGTCAGCTTTCGGCGCGAAAAATTCATCGAGTTCGGCGGGCCGGACGGCGGCGACGGGGGCGACGGCGGCGATGTGTATCTGATCGGCGAGCGTAATCTCAATACCCTGGCCGATTTCCGCTATACCCGTCAGTTTCGCGCCGAGCACGGTCAGCAGGGCAAAGGCCGCAACATGACCGGCAAGGGCGGTCAGGACCTCATCATTCCCGTGCCGCTGGGCACCCAGGTGTTCGACGAGGAGACCCAGGAGCTGCTCGGCGATGTGCTGGAACACGGCCAGACCCTGCTGGTGGCCAAAGGCGGCCATCACGGTATTGGCAATACCCGTTTTAAAAGCAGCACCAACCGGGCCCCGCGCCAGTCTACTCCCGGCACCCCCGGCGAAGCCCGCCTGCTGCGCCTGGAGATGAAAGTGCTGGCCGATGTGGGGCTGCTGGGGCTGCCCAATGCCGGCAAGTCCACCTTCATCCGTGCCGTCTCCGCCGCCCGCCCCAAGGTGGCCGATTACCCGTTTACCACCATTTATCCCAACCTGGGGGTGGTCAGCGTCGAGGCGCACCGCAGCTTCGTGGTCGCCGATATTCCCGGCATTATCGAGGGCGCGGCCGAGGGCGCCGGGCTGGGGCTGCAGTTTCTCAAGCATGTCTCGCGCACCCGGTTGTTGCTGCACCTGGTGGATATGGTGCCGCCGGATCCGGTCGGCGATCCGGTGAGTGATGTGCGCACCATCGAGCAGGAGATGCTGCGTTTTGATCCGGCCCTGGCCGACTATGAGCGCTGGCTGGTATTGAATAAAATCGACCTGCTGCCCGAGGAGGAGCGCGAGGCCCGTTGCCAGGCGGTCGTCGACGAACTGGGCTGGCAGGGACCGGTCTATCCAATCTCGGCCATCGGCCAGATCGGTACCCGGCAGCTGTGTTATGACATCATGAGCTATATCGAGCGCCAGCGAGAGGATGCCCGGCCGGCATCAGTGGAAGACGACTAACGCGATAAGTGGAACAAGACGGCATGTCCAGACGGCAACAACTGAAAAGCTCGCAGCGCTGGGTCATCAAGATCGGCAGCGCCCTGCTGACCCGCGATGGCGCCGGTCTCAACCGCGACGGACTGGATGACTGGGTGGCACAGATGACCGCCCTGGTGGAGCAGGGTGTCGAAGTGGTGCTGGTCTCCTCCGGCGCGGTGGCCGAGGGCATGTCGCGGCTGGGCTGGAAGCAGCGTCCCAGCGCCCTGCATCACCTGCAGGCCGCCGCCGCCGTGGGGCAGATGGGGCTGGTTCAGGCCTATGAGTCGCGTTTTGCCCGGGATAACCTGCATACCGCCCAGATCCTGCTGACTCACGACGATCTCACCAGCCGCAAGCGCTATCTCAATGCCCGCAGCGCGGTGCGCAGCCTGCTGCAGCTGGGCGTGATCCCGGTAATCAACGAGAACGACACCGTGGTGACCGACGAGATCCGTTTCGGCGATAACGACACCCTGGCCGCGTTGGTCGCCAACCTGGTGGAAGCCGATACCCTGATTATCCTGACCGATCAGCAGGGATTGTACGATCGGGATCCGCGCCAGCACAGCGATGCCACGCTGATCGATGAGGCGCCGGTGCATGAGGAGTCGCTGGATGCCATGGCCTCCGACGGCGCCGGGGCGCTGGGCCGTGGCGGCATGAAGACCAAGCTGCGCGCCGCGCGTCTGGCGGCCCGCTCCGGCACCTCCACGGTTATCGCCTCGGGCCGCGAGGCCCAGGTACTGACCCGCCTGCGGACCGGGGAGGTCCTGGGCAGCCTGCTGTATGCCGAGCAGGCGCCGCTGGCGGCCCGCAAGCAGTGGCTGGCCGGCCATCTGCAAATGCGCGGCCGCCTGGAGCTCGACGCTGGGGCCGTAAAAGTGCTGCAACAGTCGGGACGCAGCCTGCTGGCGGTCGGCGTGCGGGACGTGAGCGGGGATTTTGTGCGCGGCGAGATGGTCGCCTGCGTCAGCCCCGAGGGCCGGGAAGTGGCCCGGGGACTGGTCAATTACAATGCCGATGAGGTGCGCCGCATCATGGGCCAGCCCAGCGAAGCGATCGCATCGATTCTGGGCTATGTCGACGAGCCGGAACTGATCCACCGGGACAACATGGTGCTGGTGTAGCCGCGTAAAGTTTGTTCCGGGTATAAAAAAAGCCGGATGATAATCCGGCTTTTTTATGTTTGCAGCAGGCGGCCCCGATTACATCGCGCGGATGCGGGCATTGAGCCGGCTTTTGTGGCGGGCGGCCTTGTTCTTGTGAAGCAGCCCCTTGCTGGTGGTCTTGTCGATAATGGCCACGGCCTGTTTGTAGGCCTGTTCAGCCTGGGCCTTGTCGCCGGCTTTCACTGCGCCGAGCACTTTCTTGACGAAGGTGCGGAACTTGGAACGGTAGGCAGCGTTGTGCTGGCGGTTGTTTTCCGCCTGGCGTGCCCGTTTGCGGGATTGTGCAGTGTTGGCCAAAACGTCTCTCCTGACTCAATCAATTTCGGAATTTCGAAGGCCGCGTATGATCGGGGTTTTGGGCCCAAATGTCAACGCTGTGGCGAAATTTCATCGCCTGCGTATTCAGCGCCCCGGCCGCTGGGGTAAGATGCGCAGGTCGGCCCGGCAGTCGGTTTGGGTGTAAGTGATTACAAACTAACAAATCATTGAATAACAACAAGATAGAGACGCCGCCATGGGACTGTTACGGTCCACCGCCATTTTCAGCAGCATGACCCTGATCTCCCGCATCACCGGCCTGGTGCGGGATGTGGTGTTCGCGGCTGTGTTCGAGTTCGGCAAGGCCACCGACGCCTTCTTGATCGCTTTCAAGATCCCCAATTTCCTGCGCCGGCTGTTTGCCGAGGGGGCCTTTGCCCAGGCCTTCGTACCGGTGCTGGCCGAATACAAGGTCCAGCGCGACGAAGCGGCGGTGCGGGATCTGATTGCCGCCACCGCCGGCACCCTGGGCGCGGTACTACTGATTCTGACCGCGCTGGTGGTGCTGGTGACCCCGCTGTTTGTCATGCTGATCGCCCTGGGCTATATCGGCGATCCGGCACAGGTGGATCTGACCGCCGAGATGCTGCGCATCACCTTCCCGTATATCTTTTTTATCTCCCTGACCGCGCTGTCCGGCGGGGTGCTCAACACCTACGGCCGTTTCGCCCTGCCGGCCTTCACCCCGGTGCTGCTCAACCTGAGTCTGATCGGCGCGGCCCTGTGGCTGTCGGACTATTTTGCCGTGCCGGCCATGGCCCTGGCCTGGGGGGTGCTGATCGCCGGGCTGGCGCAACTGCTGTTGCAGCTGCCGTTTTTGCTCAAGCTGCGCCTGTTGCGCTGGCCGCGCTGGGGCTGGCGCGATTCGGGGGTGCGGCGCATCATGAAGCTGATGCTGCCGGGCATCATCGGCTCCTCGGCCATGCAGATCAACCTGCTGTTCGACGTGATGGTCGCCTCGTTCCTTGCCTTCGGCAGTATTACCTGGCTCTATTTTGCCGATCGGATGATGGAGTTCCCGCTGGGGCTGTTCGGCATCGGCCTGGCCACGGTGATCCTGCCCTATCTGTCGGAGAAGTTCGCCCGCCAGGATAGCCTGGCTTTCTCGCGCACCCTGGACTGGGCGCTGCGCTGGGTGCTGCTGATCGGGTTGCCGGCGGCGGTCGCCCTCGGCGTGCTGGCGGGGCCGATCCTGGCGACGCTGTTTTTATACGGCGACAAGGGCGGCCACGATCTGAACATGATGGCGCTGGCGCTGATCGCCTACAGCTTCGGCCTGCTCGGGTTCATGCTGGTCAAGGTCCTGGTGCCGGGTTACTTCGCCCGCCAGGACACGAAAACGCCGATGAAGGTGGCGCTGATCGCCATGCTGGCCAACATGATCTTCAACGTGATCCTGGTGGTGACGCTGGTACAGGTGGGCTATTCGGCACCGCATGCCGGGCTGGCGCTGGCGACCACGCTCTCGTCGTTCATCAACGCCATGTTGCTGTTACGCGGCCTGTTGCGCGACGGGGTGTTCCGCCC
The DNA here is from genome assembly GCF_034521165.1 of Thiohalophilus sp. Lineage (NCBI taxonomy): Bacteria > Pseudomonadati > Pseudomonadota > Gammaproteobacteria > Thiohalomonadales > Thiohalophilaceae > Thiohalophilus > Thiohalophilus sp. The sequence goes on along the minus strand of NZ_JAXHMV010000002.1, from coordinate 410,078 downwards.
CGAAGCCGGCTGGGGCCTCTATTTTGTGCGCGTGATCCTGGCCGCCGGGGTGATGGGCGCCAGCCTCTGGGTTCTGGCCGGCGACTGGACGCAGTGGGTCGACTACAGCCTGAGCCAACGGCTGATGCACCTGGGCTGGTTGATCCCGGCCGGGGTGGCGATTTACTTCGCCGTGCTGGCCTTAAGCGGTCTGCGCTTCGGGCAGTTTCGCCGGCCGGTGTCGGGTTAATTCTGCCGGGAACAAAAGATCTCTCGCAGAGACGCAGAGACCGCCAAGAAAAAGATATTGCACTTCTCAGCGCCTTTGCACCCACACAACGGGCATAAACGCCTCGGCGAGCGTTTTATTTCATTTGTTTCAAATCCCCGGATTTTTCGCTAACAGCCCCTTGTTTTTGTTATACTTTTGGCCTTTTTCCGGGGGTGTGTATCAATCATGGAGCTGATCCGCGGTCTGCATAATCTGCGCCCCCGTCATCACGGTTGCGTGGCCACCATCGGCAATTTCGACGGGGTGCATCTGGGCCATCAGGCGGTCATCGGCCAGCTGGCGGAGAAGGCCGATGAGTTGTGCCTGCCGGCAGCGGTAATCACCTTCGAGCCGCAGCCGCTGGAGTATTTCAAACCCGAGGCCGCGCCCTCGCGCCTGACCCGCTTTCGGGAAAAGATCCAGGCCCTGCGTCGCTATGCCGTGGATCGGGTGTTGTGTCTGCCATTCAATCGCAAGCTGGCGCAGCTGAGCCCGGCCGAATTTATTCAGCAGGTGCTGGTCGACGGGCTGGGCGTGAAGTATCTGGTGGTTGGCGATGATTTTCGTTTTGGCCGCGGCCGGGCCGGGACCATTGATGATTTGCGCGAAGCCGGTCGCGAACACGGCTTTACGGTGGTCAACATGCACACCTTCGAGATCGACGGCGAGCGGGTCAGTAGCACGCGCATTCGCCAGGCGCTGGAAGCCGGCGACATGGGCGCGGCCGAACGGCTGCTGGGACGCGACTATCGCATGAGCGGGCGGGTGGCACACGGCGACCGGCTGGGGCGTCAGCTCGGGTTCCCTACCGCCAACATTCATCTGCACCGGCGGGTGACGCCGTTGCAGGGCATCTTCGCGGTGGACGTGTTCGGGCTGGATCGCGAACCGTTGCAGGGTGCGGCCAGTCTCGGTACCCGGCCGACCGTGAACGGTACGCGTGCCCTGCTGGAAGTATTTATTCTTGATTTCGACCAGGATATTTACGGGCGGCATATCCAGGTCAGTTTCCGGCACAAATTACGCGATGAGGAAAAATACGACTCGCTGGAGCGGCTGAAACAGCAGATCGATATCGATGTCGAACAGACCCGGGCTTACTTTGCCGCCCATCATTGAACTTCACTGAACACCAACACGGATTAACATCGTGACTGATTACAAACAGACTCTCAATTTGCCGCAAACCGATTTCCCCATGCGCGGCAACCTGGCCAAACGCGAGCCGGACTTTCTCCAGCGCTGGTACGCGATGGGCCTGTATGAAAAATTACGCGAGCAGGCCAAAGCCGAAAACCGGCCGCTGTTTCTGCTGCACGACGGCCCGCCCTATGCCAACGGCGATATTCATATCGGTCATGCCGTTAACAAGATCCTCAAGGACATCATTATCAAGTCCAAAACCCTGGCCGGTTACGATGCCCCCTACATCCCCGGCTGGGACTGTCACGGTCTGCCGATCGAGTTGCAGGTGGAAAAGAAAATCGGCAAGGCCGGTGTTGCTGTCTCGCATGACAAGTTCCGTGCCGCCTGTCGTGAGTATGCCGCCAAACAGGTGAACGGCCAGCGCAATGACTTCAAGCGTCTGGGTGTTCTCGGTGACTGGGATCATCCTTATCTGACCATGGACTACCAGTTCGAGGCGGATATCGTTCGCGCCCTGGGCAACATCATCGACCAGGGGCATCTGCACAAAGGCTTCAAGCCGGTGCACTGGTGTGTCGACTGCGGCTCGGCCCTGGCCGAGGCGGAAGTGGAATACGAGGACAAGACCTCGCCGGCCATCGACGTGCGTTTTGAACTGCTGAACGAAGAAGCGTTGATGAGTCGTTGCCATCACGTCGAAGGCCATGATGGCAAGGGACCGATCTCGGTGGTCATCTGGACCACCACGCCCTGGACCCTGCCGGCCAACCAGGCGGTGGCGGTCAATCCCGAACTCGATTACGCCGTGGTCCAGTGCGACGGCGTGGGCGATCACGTGCCCGAGCGGTTGATCGTGGCCGACGCCATGCTGGGCGATATCATGGCGCGCTGGGAGGTGGAAGCGTACCGCGTGGTGGCCTATTGCAAGGGCGCCGATCTCGAAGATCTCAAATTGCAGCATCCCTTTTATGATCGCGAAGTGCCGATCATCTGCGGCGAGCATGTCAGTACCGAGGCGGGGACCGGCGCCGTGCACACCGCGCCCGGCCACGGCCAGGACGATTATGTGGTGGGACAGCGTTATCACCTCAAGGTCGACAACCCGGTGGGTGGCGATGGCAAGTTCCTCGAAGGCACGCCACTGTTCGAAGGCCAGCATGTGTTCAAGGCCAACGACAGCGTGCTCGATGCCCTCAAGGCGCACAACAAACTGGTGCACGAAGAGGCCTTTCGTCACAGCTATCCGCATTGCTGGCGGCACAAGAGCCCGATCATCTTTCGCGCTACACCGCAGTGGTTTATCTCTATGGAACAGGCGGACTTGCGTAAAAACGCGCTTGCCGCCATTGGTAAAACCCGATGGATGCCACAATGGGGTGAGGCACGCATCATTGGCATGGTGGAGAACCGGCCCGACTGGTGTATTTCGCGCCAGCGCACCTGGGGCGTGCCGATTACCCTGTTCGTGCATAAAAAAACCGGCAAGCTGCATCCCAAAACCGGTGAGCTGATCGAACAGGCGGCACAACAGATCGAACAGCGCGGCATCGATGCCTGGTTCGAGCTGGATGTCAAAACGCTACTGGGCGACGAGGTCGATGACTACGAACAGGTCCGCGATACGCTCGATGTCTGGTTTGACTCGGGGGTGACGCATTTCGCCGTGTTGGGTCAACGTCTGGGTCTGACAGAGTATCCCGCCGCCGATCTCTATCTGGAAGGTTCCGATCAGCATCGCGGCTGGTTCCAGTCCTCGCTGCTGACCGCCGTGGCCATGCAGGGCAGCGCGCCTTACAAAGCGGTATTGACCCACGGCTTCACGGTCGATGCCAAAGGCCAGAAGATGTCCAAGTCAAAGGGCAACGTGGTGGCGCCGCAAAAGGTGATCAACAACCTGGGTGCGGACATCCTGCGTCTGTGGGTGGCGGCCACCGATTACAGCGGCGAGATGCGCGTCTCCGACGAGATTCTCAAGCGTACCGCCGATGCCTACCGGCGCATGCGCAACACCGCCCGCTATCTGCTGGCCAACCTGGGCGACTTTGACCCGAGTCAACACAGCGTGCCGGCCGATCAGATGCTGGCGCTGGACAAATGGGCAGTGGAACGCACCCGCGAGATCCAGCAGCAGATCGTGACCGCCTATGACAATTACGAGTTTCATAATATCTATCAGCTGATGCATAACTTCTGCGCGGTGGATCTGAGCAGCTTCTATCTGGATGTGATCAAGGACCGCCAGTACACCATGCCGACAGAGAGCGCGGCCCGGCGTTCGGCACAGACCGCGGCCTATTATATTGCCGAGGCAATGGTGCGCTGGATGGCGCCCATTCTGAGTTTTACCGCCGAAGATATCTGGGAAAACATTCCCGGCGAGCGTAGCGCGTCGGTATTGCTCAATAGCTGGTACGAGTTGCCCCGCATGTTTGGTGATGATCAGACTGCCAGCGATGAGCTGGCGTACTGGCAACGCATCATGCAGGTGCGCGACGCGGTCAACAAGGAACTGGAAAACCTGCGCGTCGCCGGCGGCATCGGTGCCAATCTCGATGCCGAAGTCGGGATTTACGCCGGGCGGGAAATTCACGACGCCCTGGCGCAGCTGGAAGACGAATTGCGATTTGTCCTGATTACCTCGGATGCCCGTCTCTACCTGGCCGGTGACCCGCCCCCCGAGGCACAGCACTACACCCTGGCGGGTAACGACGAGATCTGGGTCTCGGTTTCGGCTTCCGCGCATCCCAAGTGCGTGCGCTGCTGGCATCATCGTGAGGATGTAGGCAGTCATGCCGATCATCTCGAGCTGTGCGGGCGGTGTGTCGAGAATGTGGACGGGCAAGGCGAGGAGCGGTTGCATGCGTAAGAACAGGGACGAGTTACGAGGTACGAATGACGAGGTCAAAAAACGATATATCGAAGCGTAGGTCAGGTTGCGCATCGCGCTACCTGACATTCTTGCTAGTTACTAGCCGCTAGTAACTAGAAACTGTAAAGAGGATTTTGCATGCTGAGATGGTTATGGCTGACGGCAGCCGTGGTGGTGCTCGATCAGGTCAGCAAGCTGGTCGCCAGTGCCTCTCTGTCGCTGCATCAGCCGGTCGAGTTGCTGCCAGTGTTTAATCTGACCCTGATGCACAACAGCGGTGCGGCGTTCAGTTTTCTGAGCGATGCCGGAGGCTGGCAGCGCTGGTTCTTTACCGGGGTGGCAATCGTCATCAGTATCGTGATTTTCCTCTGGATTAAACGGCTGCGGCACGAGCATCTGCAGGCCGCTTCCCTGGCGTTGATTCTGGGCGGGGCCGTGGGTAATTTGATCGACCGGCTGCTGCACGGCTATGTGGTCGATTTTCTTGATGTCTATTATCGCGGCGCCAGCTGTCTGCCCATGTTTTTCAGCTGGCGTCGCGGCGGTCAGGCCGAGTGTCACTGGCCGGCCTTTAATCTGGCCGATGCGGCGATTACCCTCGGGGTAGTGCTGATTCTGGTCGATACGCTGCGTCAGTACCGGGCTGATCGGAAGCTGGCAGCCAAATACAAAGACGGATAAAACGAGCGGTTTATTATGGCGGACATCGAAGCGTTGACCATCGGCCCTGGCTCACAGGTGACCATGCACTTTACTCTGAGTCTCACCGATGGCACGGTGGCGGACAGTACCGAGGAGGGCGAGCCGATGACTTTTAACATGGGCGACGGCACCCTCATCGAGGGGCTGGAGATGGTGTTATACGGCCTGAAGGTGGGTGACAAGCAGTGCCTGGAGATCGGGCCGCGCGATACCTTCGGCTTTCCCGATGAGGAGAATATCCATACCCTGCCACGCAGCGAATTCGCCGCCGAACTGCCGCTGGAAGAAGGGATTATTCTTGGCTTCAGTACCCCTTCCGGGGAAGAGGTGCCGGGCACTATTCATGAAGTCCGCGAAGAAGAGGTGGTGGTCGATTTCAATCACCCGCTGGCGGGTCGACCGGTGGTGTTCGACGTGGAAATTCTGGCTATTGAACCGGGTGAATTCACCCAGGACAGTGACGCATGAAAGTCATACTCGCCAACCCGCGCGGCTTTTGCGCCGGGGTGGATCGCGCCATCGACATTGTCGAGCGGGCGCTGGAACTGTTCGGCGCGCCCATCTATGTACGCCATGAAGTGGTCCACAACCGTTTCGTGGTCGATGATCTGCGCAACAAGGGCGCGGTTTTCGTCGAGGAACTGGACGAGGTACCGGACGGTGCCACGGTGATCTTCAGTGCTCACGGCGTCTCCCAGGCGGTGCGCCAGGAAGCCGAACGTCGCGGCCTGAGCGTGTTCGATGCAACCTGTCCGCTGGTGACCAAGGTGCATCTGGAGGTCAAACGTTACAGCCGTAACGGCCAGGAATGTATCCTGATTGGCCATGCCGGCCATCCGGAAGTCGAGGGGACCATGGGTCAGTTCGACACCAGCGCCGGCGGCCGGATGTACCTGGTCGAAACCGTGAGCGATGTCGCCGCGTTGCAGGTCAATGATCCCGAACACCTGGCCTTCGTCACCCAGACCACCCTGTCCATGGACGACACCGCCGCGATTATCGACGCCCTGCGCGAACGCTTCCCCGCCATCCAGGGCCCGCGCAAGGACGACATCTGCTACGCCACCCAGAACCGCCAGGACGCGGTCAAGCAACTGGCCGATCAGGTGGATCTGTTACTGGTCGTCGGCTCCCCGAACAGTTCCAACTCCAACCGCCTCAAGGAAGTGGCCGAACGGCGCGGCACCAGCGCCTATCTCATCGACAACGCCGACCAGATAGAAAAAGCCTGGCTGGAGGGCATCGCCCGCATCGGCCTGACCGCCGGCGCCTCGGCACCGGAAATCCTGGTCGAACAGGTGATCGACAAACTGAGTGAATGGGGTGTGGATGAAGTCGAGCGCGGTGAAGGGCAGTCCGAGAACGTGGTGTTCTCCTTGCCCGTCGAGCTCAAGGAAGAAAGATTGCAGTCATCAGATGGCAGTTTACAGTCGTGAATCAGAAGTCGTAAGTCGTAAGTCGTAAGTCGTAAGTCGTTAAGGGAGTCGTTGACAGCGACAGGCCTCGGTTAGAATTTCTGCCAACTGCCAACTGCCAACTGCCAACTGCCAACTGCCAACTGCCAACTGCCAACTGCCAACTGCGAACTTCTAATGATCCCACGTATCCTCATTGGCACCAATCGCCCCGTCATTGTTCTTGTCCCAGCGACGTTGGCCGGTTGAAGTGATTTCCAGAAAGCCGTCGCTGGACTGTGAGTTTTTGGGGTCGGCACGCAAGACAAACGTTGTTGCATCGGCACTTTGAATCGTCAGGTCATAAGACTTTGAATCGCCATCCAGTGGTGCTTCAGTAGGAAAAATAGCCGGTGTGCCTGTATCGTTACCACCGGTGGCCGCGCCTTCATAGGTATAATTTTCCGTATAGTGGCGTTCCATGGCATTGGCGAAGGAAACAAGCGCGCCCTTGGCATCGGCCCGGCGGGTCTTTTCCAGGTACCCCTGGTAGGACGGGTAGGCAATTCCCGCCAGGATCCCGAGGATGGCGGTGACGATCATCAGCTCGATCAGGGTAAAGCCGGATTCTTTTTTTATCATCATAGACAGTTACTCTGGTTAATTATTGGGGAACATCCTTCAAACCCTCGAGCACATGCAGCTCGGTAGTCACCGCCTGGTTGTTTTCCTCTTTCCATTTGAACCGAACCACTGTTCCGGGACTGATTAGAAGTGGGTCACGGTAGGTATTGAGGGATGAGGAGGTGGCTCTGGCATCCCTGGCAACCCGGTACGGCATATCATCAATATAAATCAGGCGTTTATCGCTGTTCAGGCCGGTTACCACGCCGACCACATTATGCGTGTTGGATTGGGCCAGAATGTGTCCAGGTGCCGTCATAATGGCAAGTGCGCAAATAGCTGTTACAAGAACCTGTTTCATGGTTATACCTCGTTGATATCGGGGCAGTCATGATTGACCACCCCGATAAATGTTATTTCAATTGTTCCCAGGACAGGCGTGAGCCACCCGCATTCTTGGGATTGTTCTTGATGGACTCGGCCTTGCTGGTTGAGCCGCTCATCAGTTTGATACAAAAATCGCTTGAGCAGATCGGCGGCGGCGGTGCGCCTCCGGCCAGACCCTCTTTGGGCTGCATACCGGAAACCGGAATAGACACATTTTTACCGGAGTCAGGATCCTTGACGGTCATGAACTCCTTGTTATCGAAGTTACCGTCCTCGTTAAGATCAAATACTGAATAATCCAGTCTGCTGCCACTGTTGGGATCCAGTTCCATCAACCAGGTAGAACCGCCCCAGCCACAGGGATCATCATTGGGGATAATGGAAGTGATAATGATTCGTCCTGCCCAGAGCAGCGGCGAGGCCACAATCCGTTCGCCCTGCGCACCAAAGCTGTTCGGGGGAGGAGATACCAGATCCATATACCAGCCAGATTGGGTGGTCATTTCCCGGCCGGTAATCATTCTTACTCCCCACTCGTGATTGGTATTGGTTTGCGGATTATTAAACGACTCATTGGAATCTTCGTAGAAGATTTCCTGCTCGAGCAGATTCGCTCGCGCAACTTCAGCATCCTCGTCCAGAACCCCATAGAAACTATTGACTGGAACATTGCTTGAAGGCACGACATTGTCTCCCACCTCGAAGTATTTTCCGGTCCCGAAATAGACCATAATTCCGCCCCCGTCGTGGTTCTTGGCTTGCGGTTTGGAGGTGATTGGCTGTACTTCTGAACTCGGTCCCTCGGCAGTAAACAGCGGCTTGGGCGTATTGCCTTGTTTGAATGCACTTCCCCATTGATTCGTGTTGCTGTTGTCGATGTCAAAGCGCCACATGTTGCCGAGCAGATCGCCTGCGTAAATCCGGTCTGCGATCCGGTCATTGTCGAGGTCGATAACCAGCGGTGTGGCCATGCCGTTCGGATTGTTGGTATCCCCGGCATCGGTGTCAAAATATTTGATTAGATTACCGGTTTCGATATCGACCATGAAAATCCCGGCCTTTTGGCTGTCGCTGTTATAGCCATTGCCAAAGATGGCCGCCCATTGCCCGGTATTCAGGCGAACAATGGTCGGCTGGCCGATACTGTAGCCCAGTTCGGAATGGGTAAACTCCCAAAGAACATCGGACTCGCTAAATGTAGAGGGGCTGGTGACATCCAGGGCAAAGACACTGCGACCCCCCGCGCCGGTACTGCCCAGCAGGACAGTGCGCCATTCCTTGCCGCTACCCAGATCGATATAGGCCGCGCCGGCACGGGGACTGCCGTCGACGTAAAACTTGTGGTTATAGCTTGTGCTGCTCAGATCCGGCAGGTTGTCATAGACGGCATTGGGGACATAGGCGAGTAGCTCCTCACCGGTCTCGGCATCGAAACCATGCAGCATGCCGTCATTGGCGCCAATATAGACGACGTTGGGTCGGTTCGTATAGCTCGAGTTGCGGATAAAGTCGACATAATCGTCGCCTTCATCGCCGACCAGCAGGCCGTAACCAAAGTTCGCTTCACCCACGAACCAGGGGTCTGAGTTGACAATATCGCCGAGCAGACTGTCGCGGTTACGGAAGCTGCCGCCATTTTTGACTTCGTTGCTCTGATCGCCACGCAGATATTCCAGTACGCCCTGAGAACCCAGTGCAGTTTGTTGAGTGGTGCTGATGTCATTCCAGTCAAATTTAACGCCGGCGGTACCGTCATAGGTAATAATATTTCTATTGGTATGTGCAGGGAGTTCATCGGCTGCACTCCAGTCCGGTGTTTGGGCAATACTGCCATCCAGATTGACCTTCAACGCCTCGACGGTGCCGGACCATTCCGAGCTGTCGAACTTGGCCTGGTAAATGAAGGTGCCGGAGTCAAGTCGAGTGGAGTTGGCCGCAATCGCCGCTGAGGAGCTGGTGCGGCCTGAAACGTTGTTAATGGTGGCCGCCAAACCGTCGGCAAACTCTTTCGGATTCTGCGCGCTGAAGAAGCCTCCGCGGCCATTGACCGAGGCGTGCAGCAGATCATCGATTTTTGCCTCTTCCGTTGCAAAGGGATCGGGCCAGGAAATCGTGACAGTATTATCACCAATGGCATCAAAGGCGTCCTGCTCATTAATGGTGCCTGTAACGCCGAAACTGGCTCCAAAGGTAACCATGTGTTGCCAGAAAGCTGGATCAGTGTAATTGGTTGGCACATCGTTGGTCAGATCCGTGCGCAGATCCCGTTTCCAGTAATACATAGCAACGTCTGCCAGGGTGCTGCTGACATTGTCTTCAAAAGGGGATTCGGCGGTATATTGATAGCTGGCACCATCGGGGCCGGTAATAGTACTGCCGTCCTGTCCGTCGTTGTTATCGCGCGCATCATTGGTGTCAGCATCATTGGAACCACCAGTTGACCAGTAACCATCCGTCATCACGATGGTATAACTGTGCCGGCAGGATATATCGTCACCGCCACTGGTCCCCGGCGTTTCACTCCAGGGGCCAAGACTGTCGCCGCGGGAATAGTATTGACCCACGTCGTCAAGCGCCTTGCGGGTCGGTGTCCCGGATGAAGGAATGGTGCGGGTATAGAGCTCATCGAAGAAAGCTTCCCGGTCGGTGCCAATGAAGGGTCGAACCCCATTGACGAGGGTGTCCGTGGTCTCACCATCAATGGAGTCACTGCCTTTGTTCAACGTGGCAAAGTTGACCCGTACAGCGGCGGCCGGATCGGTCGGATCGGCCAGTTGGGCAAATGCCGCACCGCTGCCGGCGCGGGCGGTCAGAATCCGTGAGCGATAAAATTGATACCAGTTGGCGAAGTTCTGCATTTCCTCGTCATAGGTACAGGCATTGTGATCGACGCAGTCTTCACGCGTGGCGGAGCGTGAAAACGGGGCATTGCCCGGCTTGATTTCGACTTTGGTGTAATTATTCCAATCCCATTCTCCGCCGCCGTTGTATTCGAAATAGGTGGCTGGATAAAAGGTCTTACTGACATAGTTGGTAGAATCGGAATAATTACAACTGCTGGCAGCACTACATTCTACCCACCAGGCGCTTTGAGAGTTATCCGTGGTCAAATCTCGGCTGCCAGCGCCAGTGTTTTCCGGGTTGTGGAAGGCATTGGTCGGATCGGCGTCGGCATATTGCGAACCATCGGCTTTAGTCCACGGTTCATAGACAAATTCCGGGTTGTAATAGGTGGCATTAAAATCCGAAGAGCGGCTCAGAGCATTATATGGATCATCGTCTACTGTTGGCACGATGTTAGTATAGTCTGAGCCACCATATACGCTGGAAGCACGTGGATAGATATAACGGGCAGAGAGCTTGATATATTCTTCGGGCATGACTTCAAAATGCATGGAACCCGAATCGTCGAGCAGATAAGTAATGTTGGGTTTGATCTGTCCCCCCAGGGTCAGGGGAATGTCGGCGATATCGACGGTGGCCGAATGAGCCGGCATCGCCAGCATGAGCATTGAAGTGGTTGCCGTCATTAGCAGGGTTTTGCGTGCAATGCCGGCCATGTTCTTGCAGATGGATAGAATGTATTTGTGCGTAGCTGTAAACATGATTATCTCCGGACTGTTGCCTGTAAAATGACGATGGCAGTGCTACTGCCACCAATCCCGCGGGCCGTGACACGGTAATTTTCAGCATTTTGTGGCGTTCCGGCTTCCAGGCTGCCGTCTGCCGGGGTGGCCGGCATTTCTTCCACATAATAGGCCGGCTGTTCATGGACTTTCGGGATTGTGTTGCTGACCTGTATGACAGCAGTGTTACTGCTCCAGTCGATTGTTTGCCAGAGGGTGGAGTCCGTTTCGTAATAGCCATTGGTATTATTAAAGGGCGGCAGGGATATTACCTTGATTTGCTGCTCGGCCTCGCGCAGGGCGGATTCGGCTGCATAAAAAGCCAGTTGCAAATCGCGCATATTCCCGGCCATTCGCTCATCCAGCGTGGTGTTGCGCATACCACTGACACCCAGAAGGGTAATGACGACCAGTAACATCAGGCTGACAATGAGCACCACGCCCTGCTGCCTGCAAGGTGGATTAGGCTGTATGGCGTCTTGATTTTGTGCATTGACTGTCATCGTTATTGGACCCGATTTCTGATGGTGGTGGTGAAGCGAAAATCACGCTGAAGGCGATTGTCAGTCAGGCTTGCCCCGTTATAGTTATAAGTAATCGGCTGTTCGGTGACACCATCTTGCATTGACCGCGTGAATAGCGTGGTGTTCACAGTTACCACCCCTTCCCAGTTGCCGACGTCAGTTTCTGAAACATAGCGATTTGATACACCATCTCCGTTGGTATCCACCCCGTAGAGAATATCCATATCATAAACCCCTTCGACCAGTTCCTCGGTGACAAAGCTGTCCCCCACGAGGCGACGACGGAACAGCGCCGGCTCATTGTCGGGATTGAAGCCGATGTAATAGACCATGGCTGTCATCTTGTACATGCTGGAGCCGGGCCCATAAGTATTGTTCAGTTTTGGCGTTTTATTGAGATTGGCAGCGTGTGCAATATTTACCGTTCCGGTGCTGCCGGGGCTGTTGGTCACGCCATGTATATCCGCATTGGCGCAGTCCGAAAGTAGCACGACATCGTTCTGCTGTATCTGACATTGCGAGTTATCCGCAATTTTATACTGAGCGCTGGTCTGGTTATGATCGAGGATGTCGCCGCCGGGGCAACTACTGGCCCGTTGAATAAAAACAACATCTGTGCCCTGTACGACGTCACTGGATGTGAGATCGAAATTGCCAAGATCGGTTGGAAAGGTGGTGTCGTAGGTATAGCCTATGATTGAATTGGTGCCATCAAAATTGGCGACTGAATTGTCGACGTCGTCACTTGTTTTCGTGACATCCACATTGTTGGTCAAATTAACATTGTTAGCACTGGCACAGCCCATATATCCGGCCATTCGAATGTCCTTGACCAGAAACTCCATGCCAAAACGTCCGGTTTCCTGCACATTAGAGGAGGCTTGCAACAGACGATAAGAGTCCCGGTTACCAAGAAAGACCTGCGCCACTCCGCCGAGTATGATCAGGCTGATAACGGCGGCAACCATAATCTCAATCAGAGTGAAGCCCTGTTGCTGTTTGTATGAAATTGTCTTCATATTGATTTCACATCGTTGTCGTAATAGAGAAGGAGGTCAGCTTATCTGCTGCGGCCGCTTCGGAACGATTATCCTCCCACTGGATGGTAACGGTAATCTCGGTACTATTAAGCTCAATGGAACCATCGCCCTTGGGTAGCTTGCCGGTCATGCCCAGCGCCTGACAGGAAGCATGGCTGTTCCAGTCGCCCAGACTGCATTTCCACTGGTTGACATCGTATTGTGCCAGTTGCGTTATACTGCAATTGGAGCCGCTTCCCCGACAGTCTGTTGCTGTCGGGGCGTCGGTCAGATTGGTATCGTAATCACCATTGAGGGCACTGTCGCGATTGGCACGCATCCGGTCGATAATGTCATAGGCCAGTATTGACGCCTGTGAGCGTTCATAAGCACTGTTATTGTTACGCAGCGCTGATAGCTGTAACCCAGCCAGGCCGAGGAAACCAATGGCCAGGATTAAAACAGTGACCAGGACCTCGATTAATGTAATGCCGGATTGTTTATCTCGCGTCAGCATATGAAAATTTTTTCCTGAAATTGATACATCATGGGCATGCGACATCATCTATGCTGACCCGCCCGGTACTGGTGATGGTGATCTGTCGTCCATTTTCTCCAGTTCGATCATCACACAGTATTAGCGTGTCACCGTTGTCAATCATCCCCGTTGCCTGGTACTGATAACTGCCTAGATCATTGCTGCTGTCCAGCGTCAGGGTCGCATCCAGACCGTCTGACTCGAAGAGCACATCGCCTCCCGAGTTTGTCACTTTCCAACCTGGACCCCATTCATTGCCGCTGTCGGAGTCATCGGCGGCGGTGATATTGATGACATCACCGCGTTTTACTGCTTCGCTTCGGGCGACGTTTAATGTTGAAATAAACTCGTTCGTCTGGGTACTCAGACGATTGCTTTTGATCATCTGGGTGAAACTCGGGGTAGCCAGGGCGAGCATGATGCTCAAAACCCCCAGAGTGATCACCAACTCGGTAATTGTGAAACCATTGTGTGTTTTCATATGTGAGTTTTAGCTCATTCTTTTCCAGATATCAGTGACTTATGGATAAACGTGTCAAAATTCCTGATAAGCGGTTATCCCGGTGCATCAGGTGTGAACGCAATCACATGACTGTTTCGTCGTCAGGACTTGCCTGATCGGTGGCATAATACCGGATTTGGTGGATGACAGGGTGTACGCCATCACGGGAGAGGGAATGTACGAGGTGATTATCATCGGCGGCGGGCTGCTGGGCATGCTGTCGGCCCGGGAGCTGGCGCGGGCCGGGCGCAGTGTTGCCCTGTTCGATCGGGGCCAAACCGGCCGCGAGTCGACCTGGGCCGGCGGCGGGATTCTCTCGCCGCTGTATCCGTGGCGGTTTGACGATGCCGTGAACGCGCTGGCCCGCTGGGGGCAGCCGCGCTACGCGGATTTTGCCGAGCAATTGCGGCAGGAGAGCGGCATCGATCCCGAGTACGAGCCCAGCGGGCTGCTGATTCTCGACAGCGACGAGCGCGAAGTGGCCCTGGCCTGGGCGCGGGACTGGGGAGTGAATCTACAGGTGCTCAGCAGGGAGGCGATCCGCGATGTGGAGCCGCAGTTGGTCAATCCGCCGGAACAGGCCCTGTGGCTCCCCGAAGTCGGCCAGTTGCGCAATCCGCGGCTGGGTCGCGCGGCGCGCGGCAGTCTCGATGCCCTGGGCGTGGCGGTGTACGAGCAACAGCCGGTGGAGGAATTGCTGATCGAGGCCGGCCGCTGCCGGGGCGTGGTCAGTGGCGGGACGGCTTTCCACGCGGAGCAGGTGGTCATCGCCGGCGGGGCCTGGAGTGCCGGCTTGCTGCAGTCGTTGGGTATCGCCTTGCCGGTGAGGCCGGTACGGGGGCAGATGATCCTCTACCGGGGCGAACCGGGGGCGTTGCGGCGTATCGTGCTCAGCCAGGATCGCTATATCATCCCGCGCCGGGACGGCCGGGTGCTGGTGGGCAGCACCATTGAGGAGGTGGGTTTCGACAAGTCGACTACCGACGAGGCCCTGGCAACCCTGCGCGAGGCGGGCGAACGGCTGATGCCGGCACTGGCCGACTGGCCCCTCGAACACCAGTGGGCCGGCCTGCGCCCCGGTTCCCCCAACGGCATTCCTTATATATGTGAGGTACCCGGCGTCGCGGGGCTCTATCTCAACACCGGCCATTTTCGCAACGGCGTGGTCCTCGGGCTCGCCTCGGCCCGACTGCTGGCGGATTTGATGCTGGGACGGGAACCCATCGTCCCGCCGGGGCCTTATGCGCCCGCGGCGGGAGGGCCGAGGGACGAGTAACGAGGGACGAGGTAACGCGCCGGTTTCAGCTGCTAATCTCCCCATGCAATTCACCACGAAGACCCGAAGCCGCGAAGTCGTTATTTATTGACCCTTCGAGTCTTCGTGCCTTCGTGGTTTACCTCGTTACTCGTCCCTCGGCCCTCGTCACTGTTTTGTCTATATCCCTGAATTCTCAGCGGTTTTGTTCCTGGCGATTGCGCAGAGGCTAGACTTCGTCTAAAAGTGTGGTCTATACTTGGCCCATGATGGATAAAAAACCGACACATTCGCTCAGTGATGCCGAGGTGAGCAGCCAGTTGCGGGCGCACGGTGTGACGCCCACCCAGCAACGGGTCGATATTGCCCGCATTCTGTTTGCCCAGCCGCAACACCTGTCGGCCGAGCAGGTGCTGTCCGTCGTCAACTGTGACGGTCAGGTGGTCTCCAAGGCGACCATCTATAACACGCTCAACCTGTTTGCCCGCAAGGGGCTGGTGCGCGAGGTGATCGTCGATCCGAGCAAGGTGTTTTACGACTCCAACGTCAGCGACCACCATCATTTCTATAACGTCGATTCCGGCGAGTTGATGGACATCGACTCGCAAGAGCTCAAACTGGATCAGCTGCCAACGCTGCCCGACGGGACCGAAGCCGACGGCGTGGATATCATCATCCGGGTCCGTAGTCGGGCCTGAAACCCCCTTCCCGCCGGTGTAGCTCAGTCGGTAGAGCAACGCATTCGTAATGCGCAGGTCGGGGGTTCGACTCCTCTCACCGGCACCATCTTCCGGGCAGAATTTCACACTTTTGATGTCAATCCGAATACGCTGAAATATCCTTTCATGACCCGGCGAGTTCGATCTGCCTGGATAACGTGAACTTCCCCCGGTTTAACGGATAGTGATTTTCTGCTGCTTCAAGCTATGACAGTCAAACTCAATCAAAAAACAGTGCCGGGCTGATATTAAAGCGCGGGGATAACAATTGAATGTACCGGATGGTCAACTGGCGCTCGCCTGAGAGGATTTTCGAGATCAGGGTCGCCGATTTCCGGGAAGTCGGTCAGTTTCAGTCCATGCTGTGCGATCAACACTCGCAGCGTGGCAATGCTGGCGCTACCTTCTTGCACGCTGTCCAGGAACTGATGGATATCCGGCTGCCGGTTTTCGTATTCTTCCACGGCATGCGCAAGACTTGAGATGATGGAATTAATGACATCATTGGGATCATCCTCGGCCAGCTGCATCAAGGCATCGATATAACCCAGCACTTCTTGATACTTTTCTTCGTTATCAACGTGCATTAACGGTTTTGCGGCTTGTGCGACGTCACAAACACGGTCTATAAATGCGGCCTGATTCATTACAACTCACCCTTGCGGTATCGTTCGGTCAACTTGTCATAGTCGGCGTGCGAGACGATATGTTTGACATAAACCATGCCAGGCGTTCAGGCGGACTCCTCGGCTGCCGCCCTGGTTCCGGGCCGGGCGGGGTTGCCATAAACCGCGCCCACGCAACGTAAAATCCCGTAGTTGAACTCACCCTCGAGGGCATCGAAGACATCCTTGAGTCGGCCGCTGGCGCCGGCCAGATCGAACGCCGCGCGGATGGTGTTCAGTTGTTCTTCGCTGAGTCTGATGACGTCGTGCAGTTGCACGTCGCCCTGTTCCAGGGCGCGGGCGAAGTGGGTGTAGATGGTGCTTTCGGTCAGGCCGCGCTGGCGGGCGATTTCGGCGGCGTCGTGGCCCTCGCGCAGCAGGCGCAGGGTTTCGTCCACGGTGTCGGATCGCTCGCTCGGTGGGTTGCGATGTTGCGCCAGCAGATCCAGCACCGCCTGGCCGTAGGCGGCGATCTTGCGCTCGCCCAGGCCGGCGATGTCAGCCAGTTGTTCCAGGGTTTGCGGTCGCCGTTCGACCAGTTCCATTAGCGTGGCGTCGTGGAACACGACGTAGGGCGGCACGCCCTGGGTTTCGGCCAGTTGCCGGCGCAGGGCGCGCAGGGCTTCGAACAGTTGTTTGTCGGGATCGCTGGCCGGTTCGCTGCCGCCCCGTGCGGCGCGGCGTTTACGCGTGGATTTTTGTTCGACACGCAAGTGCAGGCTCTGTTCGCCACGCAGTAACGGCCGGCAGCTCTCGGCCAGGCGCAGACTGCCGTGGCCGCCGACATCGACCTGCAGATAACCGAGCGCGATGAGCTGGCGGAAGATGCCGCGCCATTCGGTGACATTGCGTTCCTTGCCGGCGCCGAACAGCTGGAGTTGATCGTGGCCGTGGCGTTCGATGCGGGGATCGCTTTTGCCCAGCAGGATATCGATCTGGTAGGTCACGCCGAAGCGCTGGCCGGTGCGATAGACGCAGGAAAGGGCCTTGCGCGCGGTCTCGGTGGCATCCACCGTTTGCGGCGGGGTGAGGCAGGTGTCGCAGTTGCCGCAGGGTTCGTCGCGGGGTTCGTCGAAATAGCGCAACAGCGCCTGGCGGCGGCAGGCGGTGGTTTCGCACAGGCCGAGCATGGCTTCGAGTTTGTGCCGTTCGATCCGCTTGCGCGCCTCGTTGGCCTCGGACTGCTCGACCATCTGGCGCAGGGTGATCACATCCTCCAGCCCGTAGGCCATCCAGGCATCGGCGGGCAGGCCGTCGCGTCCGGCGCGGCCAGTCTCCTGATAATAAGCTTCGATACTCTTTGGCAGATTCAGATGCGCGACAAAGCGCACATCCGGTTTGTCGATGCCCATACCAAAGGCGATGGTAGCGACGATGATCACCGCCTCCTCGTTTTGAAAGCGGTGCTGGTGATGCTGACGTAACTCACTGCCGAGCCCGGCATGATAGGGCAGCGCGGTCAGGCCCCGATTGCCGAGCCATTCGGCGGTGGCCTCGACCTTCTTGCGGCTCAGGCAATAGACAATGCCCGATTGACCGGGATGCTGTTCCTGGATAAACCGCAACAGTTCCTCACGGGCATTGCCGCGCTGATTGATGCGATAGCGGATATTGGGTCGATCGAAACTGCTGATGAACTGCCTTGCCTGTTGCAGTTGCAGGCGGCTGACGATCTCCTGGCGGGTCAGCTCATCGGCGGTAGCGGTCAGGGCGATGCGCGGAATGGTGGGATAGCGTTCGGCCAGCAAGGATAACTGGATGTATTCGGGCCGAAAGTCATGACCCCATTGCGACACACAATGCGCCTCGTCGATGGCGAACAGCGCCAGCGGAGTCTGATCGAGTCGGGCCAGAAAGCGCTCGGTCAGCAGCCGTTCGGGCGCGACATACACCAGATCCAGTTCCCCGCGTTGCATCTGCGCCTCGACCCGGGCGGCCTCTTCCGCGCTCAGGCTGGAGTTGACATAGGCCGCGCACACCCCGGCCTGGGTTAATGCCGCGACCTGATCCTGCATCAGGGCGATGAGCGGGGAGACGATAATACCCACCCCGGGACGGGCGATGGCCGGGATCTGGTAACAGAGGGATTTACCCCCGCCGGTGGGCATCAGCACCAGTGCATCGCGCCCCGCAATCAGGGTCTCGATGACCTCGTCCTGCGGCGGGCGAAACTGTTCGTAGCCGAAGATCGTCCTGAGTATGTCGGCCGGGTCGTCCATGTTGTCCGTATTTGTTGTTTGCGGGGTGGATGACATTTTGCCACTCGCCCCGGAGGACCACAAGGTCCTCCCGGGCTCAGGGCCGAGTGACGAGGGACGAGGAAAAATATGTGGTTCCCTTCGTAACTCGTCCCTCGTCACTCGGCCCTGCCGGTGCGGCTGCACCGGTCAGGTGTAGGCCGGACATAGTGCAACGGTGTCCGGCAATCCAGGTGTGCCCGATACCGCTTTGCTATATCGGACCTACGATCCCGTAAAGAACAAATCATGTTCCATGGATTGCAGGTGCGCCTTTGGCGCGACAGGTCGTGTAACCGGCGAGGTCTGTCGCGGCGCAGCCGCTCCTACAGAGTTTTGCGAGGTCGGGTAAGGAGTAGGCCGGACATAGTGTAGCGGTGTCCGGCAATTCGGATGGTGCCCGATACCGCTTTGCTATATCGGGCCTACGCCTGCCGGTTCGTCGGGGGATAAGAGCAAAACCACCAAGACACGAAGACACCAGGGTAAAAATTACTCTTTGTGTCCTGGTGGTTAAGGGGTTTCCTGGCCCGCCGATAGGGGCGGAATTTTTTGCTATCGTCATCCCGGTACCGGCTTGCTCCGGCACACGCTCCGGCGGGGATCCGGTCTTTCCGATCACGGCACGCATCCCTGGATTCCGGCTTTTGCCGGAATGACAATCTACCCAGAAGGTAGGCCGGACATAGTGTAAAGGTGTCCGGCAATTCGGATGGTACCCGATACCGCTTTTCTATATCGGACCTGCGATCCCGTAAAGAACAAATCATGTTTCGTGGATTGCAGGTGCGCCTTTGGCGCGACAGGTCGTGTAACCGGCGAGGTCTGTCGCGGCGCAGCCGCTCCTACAGAGTTTTGTGAGGTCGGATAAGGAGTAGGCCGGACATGTAACGGTGTCCGGCAATTCGGATGGTGCCCGATACCGCTTTGCTATATCGGGCCTACGCCAGCCGGTTCGTCGGGGGATAAGAGCAAAACCACCAAGACACGAAGACACCAGGGTAAAAATTACTCTTTGTGTCCTGGTGGTTAAGGGGTTTCCTCGTCCCTCGTTACTCGTCCCCCGGCCCTGGCGGCGCGACCGCGCCAGCCAATGGATCGTCTTCTTCTCCGCACAAGGGCAGATCGGGATGCCGCCGGTCGGCGTTGAGCTGGCGGCGGATACCTTGCAACGCCGAGCGCAATCCTTCTTCCAGAACCGGGTGGTAATAGGGCAGTTGCAGCGCGGTTTCGACATCGAGGTTTTGCTGGATCAGCCAGGCCAGTTCGTGGGCGAGGTGTTCGGCGCCGGGGATGGCCATTTGCGCGCCGAGCAATTGGCCGTTGGCATCGGCATAGACCCGCAACAGGCCGTGATCCTGAGCCAGGATCAGCGCGCGACCCTGATCGCTGAAATCGGCTTCACCGATCAGGGCATCGTCGGGGAGTTCGTCAAAGCCGACACCGACCTGGGCGATCTGCGGTTCGGTGAAGACGATGCCCAGCGCGGTGCGCCGTTGCAGGCACTCGGTGTCGGGATGCAGGGCGTGGTACACGGCAATCCGTCCCTCGTCGGCGGCTTCGTGCATCAGCGGCCGGATGCCGTTGACGTCGCCGGCGAAATAGACCGGCGTGTCGCCCGCGCGCAGGCGTTGCGGATCGATCGCCGGCAGGCCGTTGTCCTGCAGGGGCAGGCCCAGGGCGTCGAGGTTCAGATCCTCGATATTGGGCCGGCGGCCGACGGCGGCCAGCAGGGCGTCGAATTCATACTGCTGTTCGCCAAAGCTGAGTAACACGCCGCTGTTCGTCGCTTCGACCTCGACATCGTGCCCGGTATGCAGGGTCATCGATTGACCGAGTGCCTCGAAGGCGGTCTGGTTGACGGGCTCATCGTCCAGTCCCGCCACACGGTCGTCACGGCCGAAGGCATGGACCTCGACACCGAGCCAGGCCAGCGCCTGCCCCAGTTCGGTGCCGATGGCACCCAGCCCCACCACCGCCAGGCGTTTGGGCAGGGTCTCAAGATCAAAGATCGTGTCGCTGGTGATGAGTCGCTCGCCCAGTGCCTGCCAGGGTTCGGGGGCGACCGGGCGGGTGCCGGTGGCGACGATAATGGTATCGGCGCTGAGCTGCCGACCGTCCACTTCCAGGGTATCGGGAGCAATAAAGCGGGGCTGGCCTTCTATGTAACGCTCGCCCAGTTTCTCGACCAGGTTGATCGGGCCGCGGGTGAAACGATCCCGCAGGCGGCGGACATATTGCATCACCGCCGCGCCGTCGGGGACCGGCGGCGTATCCCGGGTTAATCCGCGTTCGGCCAGGCGACGCCCGGTATGAAACTCCCTGGCCACCTGCAACAGCACCTTGGAGGGCATGCAGCCGACCCGGGCGCAGGTGGTGCCCAGCGGACCGGGATCAATGAGCAGCAGTTGATCGGTATGGCGGCTGGCTTCCTTCCAGGCCACCAGCCCGGCGGTGCCGGCGCCGAGGATGATCAGGCGATAATGTTCGGCCATGGGATTTCCACTTATATAATGGTGTCATCCGATAGTAACGGGATGCGAGGCCCGGAACAATCCGGCGGGCGGCTCTGTTACACTTCGCCCATGCTGAACTTCTCCCATCTTTCCCTGCGCCGCGGCAAGCACGAGCTGTTGCACGATGTCACCTGCACCGTACAGGCGGGCCAGAAAGTGGGCATTACCGGCGCCAACGGCGTCGGCAAGTCCAGCCTGTTCGCGCTGATTTTAAACGAGTTGCAGCCGGATGCCGGCGAATTCTCCCTGCCGCCGAACACGGTCATCGCCCATGTCGCCCAGGAGATGCCGGCGACGGACAAAAGCGCGCTGGAGTATGTCATCGACGGCGATACCCGTCTGCGCGAGATCGAACAGCAGATCCGCGACGCCGAACAGCAGAACCGCGGCGAACAACTGGCCCGGTTGCACAGTGAACTGGAACATATCGACGGCTACAGCGCCGCCAGTCGTGCCGGCAAGTTAATGCACGGGCTGGGTTTTTCCGCCGAACAGGAATCGGTGCCGGTGCGCGAATTTTCCGGCGGCTGGCGCATGCGCCTGAACCTGGCCCAGGCGCTGATGTGCCGCTCGGATCTGTTGTTGCTCGATGAGCCGACCAACCATCTGGATCTGGAAGCCGTGGTCTGGCTGGAAGAGTGGTTGCGTGCCTATCCCGGCACGTTGTTGCTGATCTCCCACGATCGCGATTTTCTGGATCGGGTGACCACCCACATCGCGCATATCGAGCAACAGAGAATGACGCTGTATACGGGCAACTACTCCGCTTTTGAAGTCCTGCGCGCGCAGCACCTGGCCAACCAGCAATCGGCGTATGAAAAACAGCAACGCGAAATCGCCCATATCCAGAAATTTATCGATCGCTTCCGGGTGCAGGCCAACAAGGCGCGCCAGGCGCAAAGCCGGATCAAGGCGCTGGAGCGCATGGAGGTGATCAGCCAGGCGCACGTCGACTCGCCTTTTCATTTCCGGTTCTACAATCCCGACCAGTTACCCAACCCGTTATTGCAACTGGATGAAGTCGATATCGGTTATGCACAGGAACCGGTACTGAACCAGGTTAAGCTGACCATCGCCCCGGGGGATCGCATCGGCTTGCTGGGTTACAACGGGGCCGGCAAGTCGACCCTGATCAAGTCACTGGCCGGGGAATTGAAGCCGCTTGGCGGTGACACGACACCCGCCAAAGGACTGGAGGTGGGTTATTTTGCCCAGCATCAGCTGGAGCAACTGGATCCGCAGGCCAGCCCCTTGCTGCATTTGCAACGGATCGATCCGAAGGCGAGTGAACAGGCCCTGCGCAATTATCTGGGCGGTTTCGGCTTTGGCAACGAGATGGCCCTGTCGCCGGTGGCGCCGTTCTCCGGCGGGGAAAAATCGCGCCTGGTGCTGGCCATGCTGGTTTATCAAAAACCCAATTTGTTATTACTCGACGAGCCCACCAACCACCTGGATCTGGAAATGCGTCATGCCCTGACCCTGGCGTTGCAGGAATTCGACGGCGCCATGGTGGTGGTCTCGCATGATCGCTATCTGCTGCGCAGTGTCGCCGATACCCTGCTGCTGGTCGCTGATGGCAAGGTGTCATCCTTTGACGGCGATCTGGACGATTATCGCCAGTGGGTACAGGAACAGGAAAAAGCCTTCGCGGCGAATTCCCGCGGCAAAACCGCGCCCGGGCTTAACAAAAAACAACAACGCCAGCAGGCCGCGGAACAACGTCGCCAGATACAGCCGCTACGTAACAAAATCAAGAAACTCGAGCAGCGGCTGGATATCCTGGCCAAACGTCAGGAAGAATTACATGTCGAGCTGGCTGATAACAGCCTGTATGAAGAGCAAAATAAAGCCGAACTGCAGGAACTGCTCGCCAAACAGGCCGATCTGCAACAGCAACAACAGGCCACCGAGGCCGAGTGGCTGGAAGTCACCGAACAAATTGAGGCGTTCGAGCCGCTATAAAGATTCACCACGAAGACACCAAGACACGAAGAAGTAATTATGAAAAACATGATTCCCGGGTGTCTTGGTGGCGAAAGGTTCTCTGTACAAGGCAGGCCGGACAGAACAACACGGTGTCCGGCAATTCGGGGGCGGTGCCCGATACCGCGTTGCTATATTGGGCCTACGAAGAAAATCGATTCCATTGATTGTAGGAGCGCCTCTGGCGCGCGACAGGTTGTGCCGACAGTGAGGTCTATCGCGGCGCAGCCGCTCCTACAGCGCTTGATGGGTCGGTAAGGTAGGCCGGACATAGCCAGGCGGTGTCCGGCAATCCGGAGGTGTGCCCGATACCGCTTTGCTATATCGGGCCTATGATTGGAAAGAAAATCCATTCCATTGATTGTAGGAGCGCCTCTGGCGCGACAGGTTGTGCCGACGGTGAGGTCTATCGCGGCGCAGCCGCTCCTACAGCGCTTGATGGGTCGGTAAGGTAGGCCGGACAGAGCAATGCGCTGTCCGGCAATCCGGGGGTGTGCCCGATACCGCGGAGTTTATGCCCGCAGGGTGCTATATCGGGCCGACGATTGGAAAGAAAAAATCGGTTCCATTGATTGTAAGAACGCCTCTGGCGCGACAGGTTGTGCCGGCCGTGAAGTCTATCGCGGCGCAGCCGCTCCTACCTCATCGTTTCACTGCCAACTCAGCACTCAGCACTCAGCAGTATCTCAGGGTTTACCCTGAGAATATAATGGTGTCAGGGATTGCAGGAAAGAAGAATTGTTATATGATTAGGGTGGAAAATAACCGCTGCTCGGACACGGAGGCCGGCACCTGTCGACATAACAGAACCGACGCGATGCTGTTTACAACAAAATCCAAAACCGACAAACCGGCGCCTGACCTCGACAGCAGCCAGTTTGGCTATTTCGGTAATCTTACCCGGCCTTACAGGGATGCCGAGCGCAAGGACCTCGACAGGGAGCGTTATCTGCAGACGCTGACCAATTACCAGCGGGCGCCGGTGCGGCTGCTGGAAGAAGCTGTGCGCATCCAGGCCAATCTCAACCGTCTGAAAATGAAACCGGAAAAACGCGAGCAGCTGACCCAGGCGGTACTGGGGCAGGTTTATCCGGTGGTGGCCATGTGGTATGAGAAATTCCAGGCGGAGCAAAGCAGCCTGCCGGAGAGTAACGAACGGCGTAATGCGCTGGAATCCAGTATCAGGGCCGTTGACCAGGTGGCGATCAGTTACAAATTGCTGTTTCACGCCGATTACAGTGCCAGCCCGTCAACGTTCGCGCGTAACCAACAGCCACTGTATGCCCGGGGCCTGCGGATTATCGAGCTGCTGCGGTTGATTCAGCGGCTAAAGGCCCTGCGTTATCAGAAGATGAGTAAAACCGACTGGCTGGATGTCAATCAGGTGTTTTTCTCCATGTTGTTGCACAACGCCGTGAACGAACAGCTGGATCTGCTGGGTACGGTCGGGGTCCGAAGCCGGCAGGAGAAATCTGAGCGCAGCAATGCCCCGAAGGGTTCCATGCAGGAGATTTATCTGTCTATCCAGTTGTTTGGGTTGCTGGAAACCAACAGCTGGCCGACCGGCATGTTGTATGTTCCCGACGCCTATCTTGCCAGCCTCGGCTCGGAGAGTTTTCAGATCAAGGCCGACAATCGCGACCCGTTGCAACCGGGCACGCTGGTGACTTATCTGCATAGCAACGGTCCTCCGCAGTTTCAGCGCCGGGAGGATATTGGTGGCCCGAGCATTCTGATCGACTATACCGGTTTATATAACACCCTGGTCAGGGAACACGAGACCATTGGCAAGATGAAGTTTCTCGGTAATTATGATCCCGGAAAACTCAGCAAACCCTTGCAGGCAGTCAAAGAAGAGGAACGCCTGCCGGTACTCGAATCGATGCTGATCGGACTTCGGCAGCGGAGCCGACAGCAAAAACGTCATCGGGTGCATACCTATGATGCGCTGCGGGTCTACTTCGGGCGTGATGAGGTGATGCGCCTGCTGCGCGATATCTCTTCAAGGGATCTGCAGAGAATCCTGGATTCCCGCCAGTTCGTCGACAAGCTGGCACGTCAGTCTTCGCTGCTGGCCGAAGATGATAAATCACACATGATTACCCAGTGGGCCATGATTAATTTCAGTTCGGGGGGGCTGTTGATTGGCACCGAAGAGACGGCGTTCAGTACACCGATTAAAATCGGCCAGCTGGTGGCGTTCGGTCCGGTCGATGCCGAGTTGCACCGGGTGACTCTCGGATATATCAATCGTTTGCATCGTACCGATGATCACCGGGTGGAGGTGGCTATCGTTCGCCTCTCCACACATGCCGAGGTGGTTGTGATCCAGAACGAGCAGGATCTCCAGGAAAAGTCCGGTCATGCGGCCATCCTGGTCAAGGATCTGGATAATCAGTGGAAACTCATCGTCAGTCCGGGTCTGGAGATAAAAAGCGGTGATCCGCTCAAATTGATCCGTAACGACGGCATACGCTTGCCTGTCAGGCTGGGTGAAGTCTGGCTGGTAAAAAAAGAATTCATGCAATACGAACTGCGCTCGCCGGGATTGAAATGAGTACTGAGTTCTTAGTTCTTAGAACTTAGAACTTAGAACTTAGAACTTAGAACTTAGAACTTAGAACTTAGAACTAATTTTCTTTGATTCGCATCGACAGATCCACGGCCTGAACATCCTTGGTCAGGGCGCCGACGGAGATGAAATCGACGCCGGTTTCAGCAACCTCGCGAATATTGTCAAAGGTGATACCACCGGAAGCTTCCAGTCTGGCCCGGCCGCTATTGAGCGTGACGGCCTGTTTGAGTGTCCTGAGACTCATGTTGTCGAGCAGGATGCGCTCGACACCGGCCTGCAGTGCCTGGTCGAGCTGTTTTAGGTTTTCGATTTCCACTTCGACCTCAAGTTTCGGTGACAGGCGCCGGGCGGTTTTCACCGCGTCGAGTATGGAGCCGGCGGCGGTAATGTGGTTCTCCTTGATCAACACCATGTCATACAGCCCGATGCGATGGTTGCTGCCGCCACCGCAACTGACTGCGTATTTTTGTGCCAGGCGCAGTCCCGGCAGGGTTTTACGGGTATCGAGCACCTGCGCGCCGGTCCCGGTAATGCGGTCCACATAACGGCGGGTAGTGGTGGCGGTGCCGGAGAGGGTTTGTAAAAAGTTGAGCGCGGTTCGCTCGCCGGTGACCACCGGGCGCACCGGCCCCTGTAATTCGCAAATTATCTGATCCTCTTCAATACGGTCACCGTCGGCACACTGCCAGCGGATCCCGACAGAGGGGTCGAGCTGCCGAAAGACCTCCTCGAACCAGTCACAGCCGGCGATCACGGCATTCTGTCGACTGATCACGGTTGCATTGATCGGTTTATCCTCGGGCAACAACGCCGCCGTGACATCACCGCTGCCGATATCCTCGGTCAGGGCCTGTTCGACCTGTTGTTGAATCAGTTGCAAAGAGACAGCAAAGGGCATAAACGGCCTTTATTGGGTGTCGGCAAAGCCGATGATAATGTTGCGCAACTCACGGTTGAGTCGTTCATTGAGGTTGTCCAGTGCCCGTTGACGGGCCAGCAAGGGACGACTGGCGGCTTGCTTGACTTCCCAGCGATGGCTGCCCTGCACGGTGTCATCACTCAGCGAGGTCAAGACGATCTGCAAGGTGCCATGAATCCAGTGCCAGTTCTGCTCGGGAAACGTCGACAGGTCAAGATAGGCATCGAGTCGGAAGTTGGCATTGTCACTGACCTGACTGAAACCGGCTTCGGCCAGGGCCCCGTCAATGAGAACCGCTAATTGTCCGCTGGAATCTTGCCGGATACGGGGCTGGATGCGGATGCGCTGGGCCAGTTCGTGGCGATCCTGCAGCAGCTGGCCGAGATCATAGCGGTTACGCACCCCGACACCGGCCGGATCGATGACCTGTAATTGCCGCTGCAGGGCACGACGTTGCAACAGGGTCTCCACCGCCCGGTTGGCCTCGCCCAGTTGGCGCAGAATATTGTCTTGCTGGCGGGCTGCGTCGATGGCGCCGGCCGTCAGGCTGTCCAGATGCTGGATCTCTTCGCGTAACTGTTGCCCCGCCCTGAGTCGATCCAGCACGGCGAGGGCATAATGATGGCCGGTGTCGGGATCCTGCCAGATCTCAGCGATTTCGATATGCGACAGGGTCTGATCGGTCCGGGTGCTGATCTGGCGTGAGACGGCGGATTCCAGGCTGGCCCGGGTCTGCTTGCCGCTGCCCGTGGTGCGGCTGTACTCGGTAATATCCTGGCTCTGTTCGCTGATGCTGACTTCAAATACCTTGGCCAGATCGGCCCGGGCCCGATCCCGGGCGACGGCGGCGTGATCGGCTTCACCGCGACCGATCAGATACTGTTCGGCGGGCCAGGCCGGGCTGTTGCCGCTGATCCATGCCGGCTTGCCCGAGTCCGCATCCGGCGAGGCACACCCGCCGAGCACAGCGAGCAGTATTGTGAGGATAAAAGGATAAATCACACGGGCAGGGTTATGCATATTAACGCCTCGTTGTTGAATAAGCCGGGAACCACAAATAGGAGAGATACTGCTTGCCGCCAGGGCTCAGATTGACCCGCCCCAGTTGCCGGCTGTGCGTTACCTGGCCGCTCATGCCGATCAGCTCCAGGCTCACATTATAGTCTCCTGGCGGGAGTGTGACACGTGCCATCTGGATCTCGCCGGGCAAGGTGAGCCAGCTGCGCGTATCGGCCTGCTCGGAGACGACGCCGGCGATATTCATCAACAGTCCGGCCAGGCCGTCGTTTTCACCGGCCTGGCGCGACATCTTGTATTTGACCACCGCCCGCGCCAGTGCCCGGGCGGTAATCGCGGACATATTCTCCTGCAGGGTTCGCAGGGCAATGGCGCTGATATCTTCCATCGGTTCGGTACGAGTCCGTTGTCCGGCAACCACGACCCGGGCATGACTCAGATGACTGTGGCGCGGTTCATACACGGGCAGGGCAAAATGGACCAGATAACCGGTGGTGGGGTCCACCTGGGCGATACGCTGCGAGCGTTTGATCGGTGCCAGATCCTTGTGAAACAGGACGATCAACTCGCTCTGTTCGCGGTCGCGTTGCCGATCCTCGACGTCAAAGCGCGCCTGGTACTCATTGTATTCTTCGGTCAGGCCCAGTTGCCGACTGACACGTAGCAGATCCTGTTTAAGTATACGGGGGACGTTGATACCGTAGACTTTCTGATGTTCCAGATAAGCGTTGTAGGCCTTGCGCCAGGCGATCATGGCATTGTCGATCTCGCCCAGTTGCTCGTAAATCAGCCCGGTGAGATAGCGGACAAAGGGGTCGATGCTCAATATGGAGTCGGGATCGGCTTCCTGGAGCTGACGCAGGCGCACATCGATCTGCAATGCCTCCACCCGCGCCGCGTCCACCTGATTCTGTAACAGATAGTTGATGGCCGCGTAGACATGCAGCATCAGTTGTTCCAGGGATGAGCCGGTGTAGGTTCGGGTGCCGTCGTTAATGAAAAAGGCCGCGCTTTCCTCACTGATGCTGGTGGCCTGGTATTGTTCGATAACGTTCTTGGCCTGTTCGAACTCGTCATTGCTGGCGGCATAGTCGCCGAGCATGTGCAGCAGCATGGCCCGGTTCAGATGATAGAGCACCCGGTTGCGTTCGGGATGGTGTTGCTTATCCAGTGCAGCCAGGGCGGCGGCGGGATCCTGGCTGGCAAGGGTCTGGATTTCCTGCTCGAAGTGGCGGCTGTAACTGGCGCAGCCGGCCTGCAGCAAAAGCAGAACGCCGGCCAATAGACAGCCGGCGTACTGGAGTGGGCGCTGTAACACGCGCGAAAACATGGGTCAGCCCTGACCGCGTCATTTAAAACCGCAGTTTGCTGTTGACGACCTCTTTTTTGATCTTCTTTTGACCGACCCAGACCTTGCGGTTGTCCGTCAGACTGATCAGGGTGAGATCCACCTGGTAATAACGCACCTGGGTGCGGCCTTCCATGTCGATGATAGTATTGATCTGGCCGCTGAGCATGTAATCGGCACCGTATTCCTGACCCATGGCCTTGCGGGTTTCGGCGCTGGCGTGAATATCCTGATCCAGGCGTTCGTCGCGGATATCCTGACGTTCATCGCGCGAGGCGACGAACGTCACGCGTCCCGAGTTGGTCAGCTCACGCTGGATGTCATTGACGAAGGTATTGGTGTTGATGTGTTCGTGGCTCAGGTTACGCACGCTGCCGACGATGACTACCGGCTGTTTGCCGGTGCGGCGTTTGAAATCATCCACCCAGGGGCGCGCCAACATGTCGCTGATCATTTCTTCGGAGACCAGACGTGAGTCGGTGTCGTTCCAGGCGCCGCTGAGATCGCGCACCTCGTCTGCTTCCAGTCGCTCGACTCTGGTGCCGCAACCGGTCAATCCCGCCACCAGTGTCATACCGGCAAGTAAAAGTGAAAGGGTTCGAATCGTGCGATACGGCATGCTCAGTTCTCCTGCGCCAGATTATCGAAAATATTACCGCCCTGATCGCTGATATAGCGTTTCAGATCGGCGTTCATGTTATTGACCTTCTCCAGCGTGTCCTGCATCTGTTCCATATCCAGTTCGGCAATGGACCAGACATCGCCGCTTTCTTCATCTTTCCAGCGGCCGATGATTTTTACGCCGGTGAGGTTCACTTTGGTCAGGTTATCGATTTGCCGCGAG
The DNA here is from genome assembly GCF_034521165.1 of Thiohalophilus sp. Lineage (NCBI taxonomy): Bacteria > Pseudomonadati > Pseudomonadota > Gammaproteobacteria > Thiohalomonadales > Thiohalophilaceae > Thiohalophilus > Thiohalophilus sp. The sequence continues at coordinate 380,419 of NZ_JAXHMV010000002.1, read as the reverse complement.
ACGGTTTGCCGGTTTACCGAGCGGCCGGCACTGGCGGCGTGATCGCTGTAATCGCGGCTGACCACATCCATGTAAGAGCTGAGGATCCGCGCCACCTCGGCCCGGGCCCGGTTGTCGGCGGTGGACAGTTGCAGGGCGTTGTCACCCATCGGCGGGGCGTGACCGACTCCGTGAAACAGACGCCCGTCACGATCATTCAGATACTGGGTGCCTTCGTTGACCCAGTCGGGGGCGTCGCGTATGCCCAGATCGCTTTCCACCTGGGTCTTGCCGCCGCAGGCCGCCAGCCCCACGACGAGGCTGAGGAGCAATCCCTGTTTCAGGAGCTGCAATTTGTTCATAGGTTGATCTCCTTGTCGATAGGTGCCACAGCAGGCCGGGTTCATGCTTTCATTCTAGCGTGTTCAGCCCGGCATGCGACTGAAATAATCGTCGGACAGTTTTTTCGCCAGCCCGGCCAGCAGGATCAGACTGATCAGATTGGGCGCGGCCATCAGAATATTGGCGATATCGGCAAAGTTCCAGACCAGTTGCAGCGGCACATAGGCACCGACCACCACCAGCACGGTAAATACAATACGATAGGGCAGTATCGCCCGTTCACCAAACAGGAACTCGGCGCTGCGATCGCCGTAATAGGACCAGGCGATCATGGTCGAATAGGCGAAAAAGACCAGCCCGATGCCGACCACCCAGCTGCCGATCGTGCCCAGCCCCTGTTCGAAGGCGTAGGCCGACAGGGCGGCGCCTTCCAGCCCGTCGGGACGGGCATCGCCCCAGGCGCCCATGATCACGATCACCAGCGCGGTCATGGTGCAGATGACAATGGTATCGATAAACGGCCCCATCATTGCCACCAGTCCCTCGCGGGCCGGCTCACTGGTGCGTGCCGCGGCATGGGCCATGGGGGCGGAGCCCAGCCCCGCCTCGTTGGAGAAGACACCGCGTGCCACCCCGTACTGAATGGCCGCGCCGATGGCACCGCCGCCGGCGGCCCAGGGATTCAACGCCAGATTGAAGATGGTGGCAAAGGCCGCGGGAATTTTATCGAGGTGCAAAAACAGCACCAGCAAGGCCGCACCGCAATAGAAAACGGCCATAAACGGCACGATACGCGAAGTGACGCGGGCGATGCGTTTGATTCCGCCGATGATCACCAGGCCGACCAGAATGGCGATGATGACGCCGATCCCGAGCCGGTAGTCGATGATCCCGGGAAAGACATAGGCCAGCCCGTCCACCACCGAATTGGCCTGCACCATGTTGCCGATGCCGAACGAGGCGATCAGGGTGAAGGCAGCAAACAGGACCGCCAGGGTTTTGAAGTTCAGGCCGTACAGCAGGGTATACATTGGCCCGCCGGAGACCGTGCCGTCGGGGTGAAAACGGCGAAACTTGAGCGCCAGCGAGCAGGAGGCAAATTTGGTCGCCATGCCCACCAGCGCGGTGATCCACATCCAGAACACCGCGCCGGGGCCGCCGAAGGCAATGGCGGTGGCCACCCCGGCGATATTGCCAGTCCCGACGGTCGCCGACAGGGCGGTGGACAGCGCCTGAAAGTGGGTGACCTCGCCGGGATCCACCGGTTTGTCGTATTTGCCGCGAATGATGCCCCAAGAGTGTTTGAAGCCGCGGATTTGTACAAAACGCAGTCGAATCGTCAGATAGAGGCCGGTGCCCACCAGCAGGACGATCGAGGGAATGCCCCAGGCATATCCCGACACGATGCCGGTCCACTCGGTCAATCGGGCCAACAGGTTATCCATGCGGTGTCTCCCGTGATTATTGTTTTATTGGCTCAGGACAGGGGGTGAATCCGCCTCTGATATTAACAGCCCGCGGACAATGGTGTAATGTAAAGCGCACAAATTTGCCCTGTCCGGGACAAACATCGCCCGCTACAGGACTCAGGAAGGACAACGGATTATCCCATGCAGATCGATCCCCATACCGGGCTGCTACAGGGCGCGCGCCAGTGCCCCTCGCCCAATTACAATGCCCGGCCCGATCCCGGGGATATCTCCCTGCTGGTGATTCATGGCATCAGCCTGCCGCCACAGCAGTTTGGCGGGGATGCCATTGACCGTTTTTTCACCAACTGCCTGGATCCGGCCCAGCATCCCTATTTTCGGGAAATCTGCGATCTGCAGGTATCCGCGCATCTGCTGATACGCCGTAACGGCGAGCTGGTCCAGTACGTCCCCTTTGGCGAGCGGGCCTGGCACGCCGGCGATTCACAATTTGCCGGGCGGACCAATTGCAACGATTTTTCCATCGGCATCGAACTGGAAGGCAGCGATGAACTGCCCTACGAGCCCGTTCAGTATCAACAGCTGCAGGCGGTAACCCGCCTGGTGCAACAGGCCTATCCGGCGATCACCCGCGAGCGGATCGTCGGCCACTGCGATATCGCCCCGGGACGCAAGACCGATCCCGGCCCGGCGTTCGACTGGGCGCGTCTGATGGCGGCGTTATAGCGTGCCACAAAGCTTGATATTTACACCTTTTATATAGACACTTGGCATCATGAATCTGATAAGTATATTACTGGCACTGGCGGTGGAGTTCTTCTACAAGCCGGTGTCCGACCTGCGCCGTTTCGACTGGTTCGATCGCTACCACGAAACCCTCTATCACAAACTCGAGGGCCAGCCCCTGCGCGACGGACCGGTGGGCGTGATCCTGCTGATCGGGCTGGTGGCACTGGCAGTCTGGATCGTACTGGCGGCACTGGGCGCCCTGACCGGCCTGCTGGCCTTTTTATTCGGACTGGTGGTGCTGATTTTTACCCTGGGTCCGCGCGATCTGGACGCGGATGTTCAGCCGGTGCTGGATGCCCTGGAACGGGACGATCCCGAAGCGGCCATGCTGTGTGCCCGCCAGCTGGGTGACGAGACGGAAATCACCGCCGAATCCACCGCCGAGCTGGTCCAGCAGGTGCGCGATCGGATTCTGGTGGAGGCCAACACGCGGATGTTCGGCGTGCTGTTCTGGTTTTTGATTCTCGGGCCGATCGGGGCGGTACTGTTTCGACTCAGTTGTCATGTCCGTCAGCAAGCCTCGGTCACGGACGAGTATCGCAATGCCAGCCGCGATCTGTATCAGATTCTCGCCTGGATACCCGCCCGGCTCACCGTATTGTGTTATGCCCTGGCCGGCAATTTTGTCGACACCCTCAGTCGCTGGCAGAGCCCCAAAGACCTCTGGGAACAGGATAGCGACACCTTCTTGATTGTCAGCGGTAACGGGGCGATACAGGGTGAATATACCGGGTCCGACGATGAAGCCGCGATCAATATTGCCCCGGCTCAACATGCGCTGGCACTGGTCAAACGGGCGCTGGTCGTCTGGGTGGTTCTGCTCGCGTTGTTGACCCTGATGGGTCTGATTTTCTGATTCCTGTTCCAACCCATGCAGCAATTAATCCTCGGCGGTATCCGTTCCGGTAAAAGTCGCTATGCCCAGCAATTGGCCCAGGACAGCGGCAAACCGGTCACCCTGATTGCAACGGCCACGGCCGGCGATGCCGAGATGGCCGAGCGCATTCGACGTCATCAACAGGAGCGTCCCGCCAACTGGCAGGTCATTGAAGAGCCGCTGGCGCTGGGCGAGGCCCTGCACAACAGCGATGATCCCGAAGCGATCATGCTGATCGACTGTCTGACCCTGTGGCTGACCAACCTGTTACTCGATAGCGATCCGCAACGGCTGGAACAGGAACAGAACAAACTGCTGGCCTGCCTGCCCTCAATGCAGGCCGATCTGTTGCTGGTCAGTAACGAAGTGGGTCAGGGCATCATTCCCGCCGATCCGCTGTCGCGCCGCTTTGCCGACGAGACCGGCCGCCTGCATCAGCGTCTCGCCCGGGTGTGTGATCGGGTGACGCTGATCACCGCCGGATTGCCGCAAATACTCAAAGGATAAGTTATGCCCTCACCCTGGTGGCAACAGCCCGTGCAGGCGATCGATGAAAATGCATGCCACGCCGCGCAGCAACGTCAGAGCCAGCTGACCAAACCGCCCGGTTCACTGGGTAAACTGGAATCCCTGGCAATCCAACTGGCCGGCCTGCAGGCGAATGCCACGCCCGTGATCCAACAGTGCTGGGTGGCGGTCTTTGCCGCCGATCACGGCATCGCCCATCAGGGCGTATCCGCCTTTCCGCAGATCGTCACCACCGAGATGGTGCGCAACTTCGCCCGTGGCGGTGCCGCGATCAGCGTCCTGGCAGCGCAACAGAACGCCCGGCTGGAAGTGGTCAATGTCGGCACCGCCCACGATCCCGGTGAACTGCCGGGGGTGGTCGACCAGCGCATTGGCGAAGGCACGGCCGACTTCAGTCAGCAACCGGCCATGACACAGCAACAGGCCGAGCAGGCACTGAAGGCGGGCCGCGATTCGGTACAACGCGCGCTGGAAGACGGAAGCCAGATCTATATCGGTGGGGAGATGGGCATTGCCAACACCACCTCGGCCGCGGCGCTGGGCTGTGTATTGTTGCAGCAACCGGCCCGGGAACTGGTCGGCCCGGGCACCGGGCTGGACGATAGCGGGGTCCGGCACAAGGCAGCAGTAATCGACGCGGCCATCGTCCGACACGCGCTCGATCCCGATGATGTACAGCAGGTGCTCCGCTGTTTCGGCGGCTTTGAAATCGCGGCTCTGAGCGGGGCGTTTATGCATGCCGCCCAGCGTGGCCTGCCGGTACTGGTGGACGGGTTTATCTGCAGTGTCGCGGCGCTGATCGCCGAGCGATTGTTACCCGGAAGCAAGCAATGGTTTATCTACAGCCACCGCTCCGCCGAGCCCGGTCATCGGGCGATCCTGGATGCGCTGGGGGCCGAGCCGTTACTCGATCTCGGCATGCGCCTGGGCGAGGGCAGCGGGGCGGCCGTGGCCCTGTCACTCCTGCGCCATGCCTGCGCGTTGCATAACAACATGGCCACATTCGAAGAGGCGGCGGTTTCAAACAAAGAGGCAGGTGACGGGTGATTGTCGTGCCTCTTCTCTGGTTTTTTGGAAATTAACGCAGAGGCAGAAAAATAATTTTGAATTTTTAATGTTGAATGCTGAATTAACATCAATGCTGGATATTTCCGAAGTTGCGTAGATCAGGTTGCGCACAGCGCTACCTGACAACCTCGCTATTCGCAGGGTGTCACGCAGGCTACCGCTGAGTACGAAAATTCAAAATTAAACATTCAACATTAAAAATTTATAACCAAACCCTGGCGTCCTCTGTGGTAAAAAACGAACTTGATTATGGCTGAAAAATCTGTAGTAACAACGGTTGACCTGCTGCGCCACGGCGAGCCGGTGGGCGGCAAGCGTTATCGCGGGCAGATCGATGATCCGTTAAGCGAGCTGGGCTGGCGGCAGATGCGCGAGGCGGTGGCCGATCACTGCCCCTGGGATCGCATTGTGACTTCCAGTTTATGCCGATGTCATGACTTTGCCCGGGAGCTGGCCGAACGTCATAGTTTGCCGCTGCGGACGGAACCGCGATTGATGGAGATCGGCTTCGGTGAATGGGAAGGGCGTAGCGCCGAAGAGTTGATGGCCGAGGATCAACAGCGGTTGTTCCGTTTCTGGTCCGATCCGCTTAACAACACGCCGCCCGGCGCCGAGACCCTGCACGAGTTCGAGCAGAGGGTGACAGGCGCCTGGGAAGACCTGTTGCAACAACATGCTGGCGAACATCTGCTGGTGGTCGGGCATGCCGGGATGATTCGGATGATCCTGCGTCATGTGCTGGATATGCCGTTGTCGAGCATGTTTCGTTTGCGCGTGGATCTGGCCGGGATTACCCGTATCGAGATCGAATCCCACCAGGGTCAACAACTGCCCCGGCTGATCTTCCACGGCGGCCAGCTCAAATGAGCGCGCTGCAGGCCCTGATCACCGCGCTGCAATTGCTCACGCGTATTCCCCTGCGTCTGCCCCGATATTCTACCGCCAATCAGGCGGCGGTCGCCGGCTGGTCGGTGCTGTTCTATCCCGTGGTGGGATTGCTGATCGGAGGCCTGTTGCTACTGGTGTGGTGGCTGCTGCAGGTTGTCGCAAACAGCGAGGTGTCTTTGCTGCTGGCCGGGTTACTGTTGTTGTGCTGGGTGAGCATCACCGGCGCCCTGCATCTGGACGGGCTGGCCGACAGCGCCGATGCCTGGCTGGGCGGGTTCGGCGATCGCGAACGGACCCTGGCGATCATGAAAGACCCTTACGCCGGACCGGCCGGGGTAACGGCGATCGTCGTGATCCTGCTGCTCAAATTCGCCGCGCTGGGTGAGATGACCTGGGCATTCTGGCCGCAGTTGCTGGTCATTCCGGTGCTGGCACGCTTGCAGGTGATGTTGCTATTTCTGACCACGTCCTATGTTCGCTCCGGCGGCATGGGCTCGGCGGCCACCGAACACCTGCCGCGTAAGACAGCGTGGGTGTGGCTGCTCTTGATCGCCGCTGCCGTGATCGTTTTTATCGACACAGGCTGGGTATTGATCATCGGTACGGTCGTGGTCTTTATCGTGTTGCGCGCGATCATGCAACAGCGGCTCGGCGGCACCACCGGCGATACCGCCGGGGCCCTGATCGAAATTACCGAAGCGGTGTTGCTGTGTGTAATAGTTCTGAGTTCTGAGTTCTGAGTTCTGAGATGAGTTGGCAGTTGGCAGTCATCAGTTGGCAGAAAAACAAGGCTAGAGCTTCGCGCAACCTACAGTATTGGTCAGATCAACAATGTTGCCTCTTCTTGGAAGTTAATGGAAATAACGCAAAGGGCGCAAAGACGCAAAGACGCAAAGACGCAAAGAACGCAGAGAAAACAGATTTTATATTAACTCAATGGTAAACCAGGCACTGCATATATGCCATAAGGAAAATCATTTCTCACAAACAAATCGACATAAAGAATTAGTATCCTCCGCGTCCTTTGCGTCTTTGCGTTCTCCGCGTTAATTTCCAGTAACCTCGAAAAGTGGCACCTGCCGAATTATTCCTCGAGCCCGATGATGGCCAAAAGCTTCGGCATATCCAGGTGCTGTTCGAGTGTGGCGGCGAGTCGGTCGATGGCCGTTTCCTGCAGTTGTTGATAGTCCGGTTGTGGTTCCGATTGCCGGGCAAGTCCGGCCCATTCCAGCAGGGCCTGGCAGGCCCGGGGTTCGTCGAACAGGCCGTGTAAATAGGTGCCCATGACGTTGTTATCGTTCGAGATGGCCCCGTCGTGGCGATCGTCGAGGATCACGGCCGGTGATTCGCAGGCGGGGCCTTGCGTGTGGCCCATATGAATTTCATAACCGCTGACCGGCGCATCGGTGAATGCCAATCGGCCTCGCACATTATGCAATTGTTTGACCGGTTCCAGGGCGGTCTCCATGGACAGATAACCGAGTCCGGTCGTCGAACCGGGCGGCCCTTCCAGTCCCTGCGGATCGTGTAGCTGCTCGCCCAGCATCTGAAAGCCGCCGCAGATGCCGATCAGCTTGCCGCCGTAACGCAGATGGCGGGCGATGGCGGCGTCCCAGCCGTGCTCGCTCAGCCACTGGCGATCGGCGCGCACGTTCTTGCTGCCGGGCAGGAGGATCAGATCCGCCGCCGGGATCGGATCGCCTTCGCCGATATAGCGAAAGTTGATACGCGGGTCCACGCGCAGGGGATTGAAGTCGGTGTGGTTGCTGATCCGCGGCAGCAACGGGACGATCACCTCAAAAGGCCGGTCAGTGTCGCACTGCTGTTCAAGATTCAGGCTGTCCTCGGCGTCGATCTGCAGATTCATCAGATAGGGAATCACCCCCAGCACCGGGATGCCGGTCTCCCGCTCCAGCCAGTCGAGGCCCGGTTGCAGCAGGCTGACGTCGCCGCGAAAGCGGTTGATGATAAAGCCCCTGATTCGTTCGCGTTCGGTGGGGCTGAGCAGTTGCACGGTACCGACCAGCTGGGCGAAGACGCCGCCGCGATCGATATCGGCCACCAGCACTACCGGGCAGTCCACCGCCTCGGCGAAGCCCATGTTGGCGATATCGTGCTCGCGCAGATTGATTTCGGCGGGGCTGCCGGCGCCCTCGACAAATAACAGCTCATACTGGTCCGCCAGCCGCTGCCAGGAGTCCAGCATCGCGGTTTTCGCGGTCTGTTTGTATTGGTGGTATTCTACCGCGTCCATGTTTCCCAGCGCCCGGCCCTGAATGATGATCTGCGCCCCGGTGTCGCTGGCGGGTTTGATCAGTACCGGGTTCATGTCCGTGTGCGGGGCCAGCCGCGCGGCCTGCGCCTGCACCGCCTGGGCCCGGCCGATCTCGCCGCCGTCCGCGGAGACCGCGCTGTTGAGCGCCATATTCTGTGGCTTGAACGGCGCGACGCGCTGGCCGCGATTGGCAAACAGCCGGCACAGGCCGGTGACCATGATGCTTTTGCCGGCATCGGAGGTGGTGCCCTGGATCATCAGGGCGCGAGAGGTTCTCAAAATAACATCCGGTATCCAGTGAAACGAATCCGCTATTTTAATACAGAATGCCCCCCTGCCGGGTTACAAACCCGATGCTGAGCATCGCGATCGTGCTGGCGGCCGTAATGCTGGACCAGTGGCTGGGCGATCCCCGGCGTTATCATCCGCTGGCCGGGTTTGGTCGCCTGGTTCTCTGGTTGGAAGCCCGGGTTTACGGGCCACCTTCGGTGAGTGCCGCGCGGCGGCGCTGGCGCGGCCTGCTCGGTTGGCTGTTGCTGGTGGCGCCGCCGGTGGGGCTGACCGCCTGGCTGGTGATGGTTCTGCCGCTGTGGGGCGGGGCCGTGCTCGAGTTGCTGTTGCTTTATCTGGCCCTGGGCGGCCGCTCGCTGGCGCAACATGCGCGGCGGGTCGCCCGCAAGCTGGAGCAGGCGGATCTGGACGGGGCGCGCCACGCCGTGGCGATGCTGGTCAGTCGGGATACCGCCACACTGGATGCCTCGCAGATCAGCGCCGCCACGGTGGAGTCGGTGCTGGAGAACGGCAATGACGCGGTGTTCGCCACCCTGTTCTGGTTCCTGCTGCTCGGCGCGCCGGGAGTAGTGCTCTTCCGGCTGGCCAACACCCTGGACGCGATGTGGGGCTACCGCAACGACCGCTACCGGGATTTCGGCACCCTGGCGGCGCGCCTGGACGATGGGCTGAACTGGCTGCCGGCGCGGCTGACTGCCCTGAGCTATGCCCTGCTGGGCCACACTCGCCAGGCCCTGCGCTGCTGGCGGACCCAGGCGCCGCACTGGGAAGGCATCAATCCCGGGGTGGTGATGGCCAGCGGCGCCGGGGCGCTGAACCGGACGCTGGGGGGACCGGTCAATTATCATGGTGCGCTGCGCGAGCGGCCGCCGCTGGGCGCCGGCCCCCCTGCCAGGGTGGGTGATATCCCCCGGGCGGTGCGTCTCGTACAATACACGCTGATTTTATGGCTGGTGATCATCGCGATCGCAGGAGGTCTGTTTGCCACAACATGGGGGTAATCTGCTGGAAGCGGCACGCCGTTACGGGCGGGCGCCGGAGGCGTGGCTGGATCTGTCGACCGGGATCAATCCCGGGGCGTATCCCGTGCCGTCGCTGCCGCCCCGGGTCTGGCAGCAGTTGCCCCAGCAGGACGATGGCCTGATCGACGTCGCTCTCGATTATTACGCTGCCCCCGCGCTGCTGCCGGTGGCCGGCTCACAGCAGGCCATCCAGCTGTTGCCGGGCCTGCGCGCCCCCGGCCGCGTCGGGGTGCTCTCTCCCAGCTACAACGAACACGCGTATCGCTGGCAGCAGGGCGGCCATACGCTGGTACCACTGCGCCTGAATACCCACGGAGATACCCTCGAGGACAGCATCGATTCGCAGATCGACTCCCAGATCGACTCGGTGGATGTGCTGGTGGTGGTCAATCCCAATAACCCCACCGGCCACCGCTTTGGGCCCGAACAACTGCTCGACTGGCACCGGCGCCTGCAGGCCCGCGGCGGCTGGCTGGTGGTGGACGAGGCCTTTATCGATGCGACGCCCGAACAGAGTCTGGCTGCCCACAGCCACTTGCCGGGGCTGGTCGTGCTGCGTTCGATCGGCAAGTTCTTCGGCCTGCCCGGGCTACGCGGGGGCTTCGTGCTGGCCGAGACCGGGCTGCTCGCGGCACTGTCCGAGCGGCTAGGCCCCTGGGCCGTTGCCGGCCCGGCCCGCTTCATCATGCAGACGGCGCTGGCGGATGACACCTGGCAGCAGCGGATGCGCGAGCAACTGCCCCGGGCCAGCGAACGACTGGTGCACTTGCTCAGCGAATACGGTTTGCCGGTCGGCGGTCATTCGGCGCTGTTTGCCTGGTTGCCGACATCGACGGCACACGCGCTGCACGAGCAGCTGGCCCATGCAGGGATCTGGAGCCGCTATTTTGACCCGGCCGCCGGCGGTCCCGGTCTGCGGTTGGGGTTGCCGGGCGAGGAGGCCGACTGGCAGCGACTCGGGATCGCGCTGGCACAAATTCATCAATCGAAATGCAACCAGGCGGTGCAGGCATGAAATATCGTTGGATCGCAACAGGCTGGCTCTGTCTGCTCGCCGGGCTGGCGAGCGCCGGGACCCTCAGCGTCACTGATTATACCGGGCAGAAGATCCAGCTGGATCAGCCGGCCCGGCGCATCGTCAGCCTGGCGCCGCACATTACCGAGTTGCTGTTCAGCATCGGCGCCGGCGAGCGCGTGGTGGGGGCGGTTAATTACAGCGACTATCCGGAGGCGGCCAACGCTATTCCGCGCGTGGGCGGCTACAACGCGGTGGATCTGGAGCGCATCGTGGCCCTGGAGCCGGATCTCGTCGTTGGCTGGCAAAGCGGCAATAACCCGGCTGATCTGGAAAAGCTGCGCCGCTTCGATCTGCCGCTGTTCATCAATGAGCCCCGCCGCCTGAGGGATATTCCCGATACCCTGCGGCGCCTGGCGATATTGACCGGTAATCAACAACAAGCCGAGACGGTGATCGTCGAGTTCAAGAATCGCCTCGAACATTTGCAGCGTTTCCGCGACCGGCAACCGGTCAAAGTCTTTTACCAGATCTGGGATCGGCCGCTGATGACGGTCAATGATGAACACCTGATCGGCGATGTGATCCGTTTGTGCGGCGGACATAATGTCTTCGGCGAGACGGTCAGTCTGACCCCGCAGGTGTCGGAAGAGTCGGTGATCGCAAAGGCGCCGCAGGCGATCGTCATCGGTGGCATGGGCGAGCAACATGCCGAATGGATCGAGCGCTGGCAGCGCTGGAAATCGATTCCGGCGGTGGCGCACGATCACCTCTTTATGATCCAGCCCGATCATCTGCAACGCCACACCGTGCGCATCCTGCAGGGTGCCGACACCCTGTGTGGCCAGCTGCAACAGGTTCGCGATGCACAAAAGTAGTGCCCGAAAAGTAAAGAATTCCCGTTTTGTGACGCTAACCCTGTATAGGGAAAACCCTGAGTTTGTAGTAGTTTTAAGTTTTTATGTAATGAGTTGATTGATAAGCAGTATTCAAGAGAAGGCCTCGTATGAAAAAGAATTATCCCGTCACCAACGTTGAAAAGGAATACAGCGAAGACCTCCGGATTATTACGACCACTAATACAAAGGGTATTATCACTTACGCCAATGACGGGTTTGTCGAGGTCAGTGGTTTCTCGCGCGAAGAGCTGGTAGGCAAAAACCACAATATGGTGCGCCACCCCGACATGCCGCCGGCAGCGTTCGAGGATATGTGGGAGACCATCAAGGCCGGCAAGCAGTGGATGGGGATTATCAAAAACCGCTGCAAAAACGGCGACCATTACTGGGTTCAGGCCCATGTCACGCCGGTATACAGCCATGGCGAGATGAAAGGCTACCAGTCGGTGCGGATCTTGCCCAAACGGGAGTGGATCCAGCGCGCCGAGCAGGTCTACGCGCGGCTCAATGCCGGCAAAAAGCCGTTTTCCTGGACAATGAAACTGGCCTGTGCCGCACGACGGACCGGCAAATATCTGTTGATCCTGTTGCCGCTGGTGATCGCCGCCGGTCTGCTGGGCCAACTGGCCTGGCCCTACCTGCTGGGCGGCATGTTAGCCTCTCTGCCGGTGGCCGCGTTGCTGGCCAACGTCGAGGGGCGCATTATGAACAAGCGGTCCCGGCTGGCCCGGGAGGTGTTTGATAATCCGCTGGCCCAATGGATCTTCACCGGTCGGCTCAGCGGGGTCGGTGTCTACGAACTGGGGCTGATCACCCAGCAGGCGATGCTGCGCACCATCCTGGGCACGGTCGAAGATTCGGCCATTAATCTCGGAGATGTGGCCAATGACAATGCCGGCGTGGTGGAACAGACCCGCCAGGGTGTGCAGCGCCAGCGGGACGAGATCGATCAGGTGGCCACGGCCATGAATGAAATGGCGGCCACGGTACAGGAAGTGGCCCAGAACACCCAGAGCGCCATGAACGCCGCCAACGAAGCGACCGAACAGGCCCGTTCCGGCGCGTTGACCGTGACCGAGGCGATCGGGGTGATCGAGAATCTCTCGGCAAGCGTCAAGCAGGCCCAGGAAGTGATCCAGAAACTCTCCGAAGACAGTACCTCCATCGGTAGTGTGCTGGAAGTGATTACCGGCATAGCCGAGCAGACCAATCTGCTGGCGCTTAATGCCGCGATCGAGGCGGCCCGGGCCGGCGAACAGGGCCGCGGGTTTGCTGTGGTGGCCGATGAAGTCCGGACCCTGGCACAACGGACCCAGGAGTCCACCAAAGAGATTCATGCGATCGTCGAACGTATTCAGGGCGGCGTGCAGCACGTGGTCAACGAAATGGGCGAGGTGACCGAAAAGGCCGAGCATGGGGTCGAGCAGGTGGAAGGGTCTGCCATGGCGCTGTCGGAGATTTCCGGCGCAGTGAACTCCATCAACGACATGAACACCCAGATTGCCAGTTCCGCCGAGGAACAGAGCGCGGTGGCCGAGGAGATCAACCGCAACATCATCAACATTAACCAGGTCTCACAGGAGACCGCCGACGGCGCCGCGGTTACCGCAGAAAGCAGCCAGCGCCTCTCCGAGATGGTCGCGGAGCTGCGCTCCATGGTGCATCAGTTCAGTAAATAATAAATAACAGGGACGAGTAACGAGGCGCTTTGAATTTCTGGATCGTAGGAGCGGCTGCGCCGCGATAGATCTTCGCCAGCCGCACGGTCCATCGCGCCGAAGGCGCTCCTACAGAGTTCGATTACAGGTTTTTCCTCGTCCCTCGTTACTGCGTCCGCAGGCCGCTCTGGATTTCCCGTAGTTTGGGCACGTTGAGGTCGGCTTCGTCGGCGAACTTGATGGCCCGGGCCAGGCGTTTGGGCGCGCTGCGGCCGGTGCACTGGTGGTGCAGGTCGCCCTCGATCGCCTCGACCATGCCCTCGATCAATTTTTCCCGCTCCAGGTGATGACCGACCAGCCAGGCCTGGATATCCATCACTTCATCCGCGACATGGCGGGCCAGGTCCCGGTGTTGTTCCCACAGTTGTGCCACATCGCCGCCGGTGATTAAGCCGGCGATATTGGTGGTGAGGATGTAGACATTCTTGCGCACCAGCTCGAACTCTATTGCTTCGGGCGTAGCGACTTCCCAGGTCGGAATCTCGAGCGTCCCCAGGGCATTTTCCAGCAGCGGCGCCTGCGGGCCGTAGGTGGGAGAGGGGATCAGCACCTTGTAGTCCTGGCCTTTTTTCTTTTCGAACCAGACAGAGATCACCGTGGGGTTGGCGATGTCGTGCTGCTTCCAGTCACCCGGCAGCAGTTCGTTTTGCAGCAGGCCGAGATGATTTTTCCAGGCATCTGGCAGGCCCTCGAGTGTGGGGTGCAGATCGTCCTCGCCGACGGAGACCAGCACCAGGCGGGGATCGGGCACCGCGGCGGCGATCCTGTCCATGTCCGAGTGGCGGGTGACCGGGAAGACCGGGTGGCCCAGGCGCAACAGGCCGCGGGTAAATACGCCGCCCATCTCTCCGATGCCGACGACAATAACAGGATCATTCATGAGACAGATTCCTTGATTAGATTCCGGGTATAGAACAGCAATGGGTCATTGTAACGATCCGCCGGACGGGTGCGCCAGCGGCGGAGGGGTTTGAGGGCTGGCAGTTTGGCTGCGGGTGGTTAAAATGGCTGCAAGGCTGCCGCTATATAAAATAGAGATAAGCAGGCAGGTCGTTGGGTTCTGTCCGACATATCGGGCGTGAATGGACCGGGGCCGGGACAGGAATCAGTATCCGGTCTATCGTCCACAACGCTGTATTAAAATAATACTTTACTGGCGGTCAGATTTGCAGGATACGCGTTTAATCAAACTCCCCTCCCTTGGCGGCTCGGCCCTGCGGGTTGCGATCTATTACGGGATCTTCGGGGTTCTCTGGATTCTGTTCAGTGACTGGTTTGTGCGGCTGATTGCCGTGGATATCGAGGCCTATCACACCCTGCAAAGCGCCAAGGGGCTGATCTTCGTCGGCCTGTCGGTGACACTGATTTTTGGTCTGATCTATCGCGAGAATCTGCGCACCCGCCTCGCGGTGGGAAAACTGGCGGAGGAACGCCGTCGACTGGCCGGCATCCTGGAAGGGACCCGGGCCGGAACCTGGGAATGGCACATCCCCAGTGGCCATACAGTGTTCAACGAGCGCTGGGCCGGGTTGATCGGGTATACCCTCGAGGAACTGGCACCCCTCTCTATCGAAACCTGGATGCAACATACCCATCCCGATGATTTGCGTCGAGTTAATGAACTGTTGCAACGCCATTTCGACGGTCAGCTGGCCTATTTCGAGTGTGAATATCGCATGCGTCACAAGGACGGCCACTGGGTGTGGATCCTGGATCGGGGGCGCCTGATCGAACGCACGCCGGACGGCAAGCCGTTGTTGATGCTGGGAACCCACATCGATATCAGCCGGCGCAAGGAGTCCGAGACCGAAATACAGCGCATGAACCGGCTCTACGCCACTCTCAGTGAAACCAACCAGGCGATCGTCAGGGTCACCGAACAGAATGTGTTGTTCCAGCGGATCTGTGATATCGCCGTGGAACATGGCGGTTTCAGCCTGGCCTGGATTGGCCTGCCCAACCCGGAAGATGATCGTGTCGAGATCGCCGCGGCGAGCGGCCAGACCGGTTATCTGGAAGGCATTCGTATTGTGACCGAACCCGATCAACCCGAAGGGCATGGCCCGACCGCGCAGGCCTATCGAAGCGGCGAGCGTCGGGTGATCAATGATTTTGCCCGGCATCCGGTGACCCGGCCCTGGCACGAACAGGCCGCCCGGTTCAATATCCGGGCTTCGGGCGCCTTCCCCCTGCGCCGGAATGGGCAGATATTTGGTGTATTGAATATCTATGCCCGGGAGACCGATTTTTTCCAGTCCAAGGAGATCGAACTGCTTGAAGAGATGGCGGCGGATATCGGATTCGGCGTGGAAAATTATTGGCGAGTGATCGAACTGGCCGCCAGCGAGGCGCGCTTTCATGCCATTGCCGACGGTATTACCGATGCCATTATCATGGCCAATCCAAAACGGGAGATTCAATGGTGCAACCCGGGATTTGTGCAGATATTCGGCTATACGCTGGATGAGCTGCAGGGATGGCAAATCGGTATCATCTATGCCAATTCAGACGAATATGAGCGCCAGGGACAACTGCGTTATAACCAGGAGGCTGCCGATCACGGAGAACGTTTTGAGGTTACTTACCAGCGTAAAAGCGGCGAGACATTTATCGGTGAAACGATCGGGACCGCACTGAGGGATGCGGCCGATGAATTGATCGGTTATGTCGCTGTGATTCGGGATGTGACCGAACAACGTAAAACCGAAGATCAATTGCGAATTGCCGCGGCTGCCTTCGAGGTGGAAAACGGCATCATGATCACGGATCGGGAACTGCGCATCGAGCGGGTGAACCGGGCCTTCACCCGAATTACCGGTTACGAACCCGATGAGGTGATCGGCGAGGGTCCCGGGATTCTGCAATCCGGTCAGCACAGCAAAGCGTTTTACCGAAAAATGTGGCAGAAAATCACCGCAGAGGGCTTCTGGGAAGGCGAGATCTGGAACCGCAAAAAGGATGGCGAGATCTTTCCCGAGTGGTTGACTATCAGCGTGGTGCGGAACGAACGTGGTGAAGTGACCCATTATATCGCCTCATTTTCGGATATTACCGAACGCAAGGCCGCCGAACAGCGTATTCATCAGCTGGCTTTTTTTGATCCCCTGACGCAGCTGGCCAACCGGCGATTGTTTATTGACCGGGTTGAACACGCACACCTGACCAGCGAGCGCAGTAACCAGTACGGTGCGATTCTGATGCTCGACATGGATCATTTTAAAGTACTCAATGACACCCAGGGTCATCATTCGGGCGATCAACTCTTGATTGAAGTGGGACGTCGCCTGGAAACAAAGGTGCGGGACGCCGATACGGTGGCCCGGATCGGGGGGGATGAATTCGTCGTATTGCTCGAAAGTCTTGGTAGCGACAATGACGTGGCGGTCAATATCGCCAGCGAGATTGCCGATAAGATACAGCACACCTTGGCTCAACCTTATAAGCTGGATGAGGTTGACGACTACCGCATTACACCGAGCGTGGGGGTTGTCCTGTTCCATGGCCAGGAAACGAGTGTTGAGGAATTACTCAAGCAGGCGGATGTCGCGCTTTACGAGGCCAAGGCGGCCGGGCGTAACACGGCGCGGTTTTTTAATCCGGACATGCAGGACAAGGTGAACGAGCGGGCGCGTCTCGAAGGTGCCCTGTCCAAGGCACTGGAGCAGGATGAGTTTATACTCCACTATCAGCCGCAGATGGACCGGGACAGCTATCTTGTCGGTGCCGAAGCCCTGCTGCGCTGGAAGCCCAGAGGGAGCGATAGCCTGGTCTCGCCCGCCGGGTTTATTCCGCTGGCTGAGGAGAGCGGGCTGATCGTGCCGATCGGTTACTGGGTGCTGGAAACCGCCTGTCGGCAACTTTATCAGTGGCAGCAACAGCGTCCCGGGACAACGTTTAATCTGGCCGTGAACATCAGCGCCCGGCAATTCCATCAGTCTGATTTTGTTGCGCGTTTGCAGGAGATTATCGCATCGACCGGTGCCAATCCCACGGGGTTGAAACTGGAGCTGACCGAAAGCGTGGTGCTGGACGATATTGGTTATGTCATTGAGCGCCTGCAGGGGCTGCAGGAACTGGGCATCGGGACTTCGATGGATGACTTTGGTACCGGTTATTCCTCGCTCTCTTATCTCAAACGCTTGCCCTTTGAGCAGCTCAAGATCGATACCTCTTTTGTGCAGGATGTTGCCCATTCGAGTAACGACTCGGCGATCGTTCGGGCCATTATCGCCATGGGGCATTCCCTGGGCTTGCAAATCGTGGCCGAAGGGGTCGAGACCGAGGAGCAAAAAGCCTATCTGCACAACTATGAGTGCGATCTGTATCAGGGCTACCTGTTTGGCCGGCCTGTGTCGGTCGAGGAGTTTGAGAAAGCATATTTTTGAGTACCAGCACTGCTTTTCCTTCACTGTGCGCTAATCCAGGCCCCCTTTAGACGACTTGATCCTCATCAAGGCGGACTTCCCGGCCGACACGGTCTGATACTCCACTGTTGATCCGGATCGGATTTTGGTCTAAAACCTACTACTATTATCCGGGGTATTCAGCCGAATAAGAATTTAAAAAGCCTTCTGGTATTCCGCCAGGATTAAAAAACAACTTGCAAAAAAGGGAGGGGATCGAATGTCGGGTGAATTGGTATTTGCCTTGCTGTGCGCGGCAGGGGCGATCGGTTATGGGATATTTTCCATTTTTCGAATACTCGCGTTGCCCGCGGGTAGCGCGGAGGTGCAGAAGATCGCCCTGGCCATCCAGGAAGGGGCCGCGGCCTACCTCAAACGACAGTACATCACCATCGGTGTCGTTGGTGTGCTGCTGCTGGTTGTCATGTGGTTTGCGCTCGGCGGAATGAGTGCGCTGGGTTTCGCCATCGGCGCTGTCTTTTCTGGCCTGGCGGGTTTTATCGGCATGCATGTTTCGGTGCGGGCCAACTCGCGCACGGCTGAAGCCGCCAAATCCGGTGTCAATGCCGGTTTACAAGTGGCCTTTCGCGGCGGGGCGGTGACCGGCCTGCTGGTAGTTGGCCTGGGATTGCTCGGGGTCGCCGGGTTTTACGCCTTGCTGGAATTTCTGGCCGGAGAAGGGCAAATCGGCCTGGCGCCGTTGATCGGCCTGGCGTTTGGCGGTTCATTGATCTCGATCTTTGCCCGTCTGGGCGGTGGCATCTTTACCAAGGGCGCCGATGTGGGCGCCGATCTGGTCGGCAAGGTCGAGGCGGGAATCCCCGAGGATGATCCGCGCAACCCGGCGGTGATTGCCGATAACGTCGGTGACAATGTCGGCGATTGTGCCGGCATGGCGGCGGATCTGTTCGAAACCTACGCGGTCACTATTATCGCCACGATGATTCTCGGCAGTTACTGGATGGGCGGCGACAGCCTGCAGGCCACCCTCTACCCGCTGGTCATCGGGGGTGTTTCGATCATCGCTTCCATTATCGGTACCTGGCTGGTACGGGTGCGCGAGGGCGGCAAGGTAATGAATGGTCTTTATAAAGGACTGATTACGGCCGGCATACTTGCGGGGATCGCGTTTTATCCGGTCACCGAAATGATGTTTCCCGGTAGCAGTCAGGAGACGATCAATGGCCTCTATAGCGCGGCACTGGTCGGACTGGGTGTGACCGGGATGTTGGTGCTGATTACCGAATACTACACCGGCACGGACTTTTCCCCCGTACGGCGGGTCGCCGAAGCCTCGGAAACCGGTCACGCGACTAACATTATCGCCGGACTGGCCTTGTCAATGCGATCCACCGCCGGACCGGTACTGGTGGTTTGCCTGGGTATTTTCCTGGCACACTATTTTGCCGGACTTTACGGCATCGCCATCGCCGCCACCTCCATGCTGTCAATGACCGGCATCATCGTGGCGCTGGATGCCTACGGGCCGATCACCGACAATGCCGGTGGCCTGGCGGAAATGTCCGATATGGACGAGAACGTCCGCAAGGTCACCGATGAGCTGGATGCGGTCGGTAACACGACCAAGGCGGTCACCAAAGGCTATGCCATCGGCTCCGCCGGGCTGGCCGCGCTGGTGCTGTTTGCCGATTTCACTCGCGAGCTGTCACATTTCAACGGTGGCGGCATGGCGTTTGATCTCTCCAGCCACAAGGTGATCATCGGACTGTTCATCGGCGGGCTGGTCCCGTATCTGTTCGGTGCCCTGGCGATGGAAGCGGTCGGACGTGCCGCTGGCGCAGTGGTCGTGGACGTGCGTCGCCAGTTCAAGGAGATGCCGGGAATCATGGACGGCACCCAGAAACCGGACTACTCGCTGACCGTGGACATGCTGACCACCGCGGCAATCAAGGAGATGGTTCTGCCCTCATTGCTACCGGTGCTGGTGCCCATCGCGGTCGGCTTTCTGCTCGGCCCGCAGGCGCTGGGAGGCCTGCTGGTGGGTTCCATCGTTACCGGTCTGTTTGTCGCCATCTCCATGACCACCGGTGGTGGCGCCTGGGATAACGCCAAAAAGTTTATCGAGGATGGTAATCATGGCGGCAAGGGATCCGAGGCGCACAAAGCCTCGGTGACCGGCGATACGGTCGGTGATCCCTACAAGGACACCGCCGGGCCGGCGATCAACCCGCTGATCAAGATCATCAACATCGTGGCGTTGTTGATCGTGCCGTTGATCTGAGGAGATAAGGATCTGAGGAGATAAGGAACTGATGAGAAGGGTATGCAGGTAATATCACACTTTTATAGTTCACTGTGAATAACGCGGAGGACGCAGAGGCGCAAAGACGCAGAGAAATAAAGGAAAATTGATTCTGACTAATAGCAGGAACAATCATGATCGTATTCTGCGGCTCAGTGCCTCTGCGAGCTCCGTGTTATAAATTCATCTTTCGCAAAGAATATGTGACGTGGATGGTTCAAGAAGGAATCCAGGCTGTCCCTGATATCTGTTTGGGCCAGTGCGTGGCTGCTTGACACTCTGGTCAGCCTGTTTTAGTTTGGCGGCGTTGCTTTCAGGTGTCCCTGGGTGTTCTGATCCGGGGATGAAACGGGAAGCCGGTGCGTTCCTGACTACCACGGTTGATGAACCATTCCGGCGCTGCCCCCGCAACGGTAGGTGAGTTACGGCGGATCATCCAGCCACTATCCTGCTTAATGTATCGCGCGCGAAATACGCGCATCTTGGCATTAACAGTATGGGAAGGCGATCCGCCCGGGCCTTGTATCCGGCCCGCTCGCAAGCCCGGAGACCGGCCTGAAGTGAATGGTTGGTATTGCGGAGGGCGATGCGACGGCCGGCAGATCATTGACGCTGTTTCCGTCTGAATCACATTCTCCGCTGAACTTGTTATTACTGATACGCGTGGTTTGACGCGAGCGGAGGAAACTTCATGGCTTTTTGTCCCGCACTTTTCATTGCGGCACCGGCTTCCGGACAGGGTAAGACCACGGTGACGGCCGCTCTGGCGAGACATTACCGGGATCGGGGAAATCAGGTCCGGGTGTTCAAGTGTGGACCGGATTTTCTTGATCCCATGATCCTGGAATACGCTTCAGGGGCACCGGTCTATCAACTCGATCTCTGGATGGGCGGGGAGCAACACTGTCGTCAACTTTTGCACGATGCGGCAAAAGAAACCGATCTGATCCTGATCGAAGGGGTGATGGGTCTGTTCGATGGCGAACCGTCCAGCGCCGATCTGGCTATCCTGTTCAATATACCGGTACTTGCGATCATCGATGGCAGCGCCATGGCCCAGACGTTTGGCGCCATCGCGCATGGGCTGTCAACGTATCGCGACGATCTGCCGTTTGCCGGGGTCTTTGCCAATCGGGTGGCGGGTGAGCGCCATTACCAGATGCTCGCCGAGAGTCTGCCGGACGGGATGACCGCCTACGGCTGGCTGGCGCGTGACACCGAACTTGCATTGCCGGAACGCCACCTTGGTCTGGTGCAGGCCATCGAGGTGGGCGATCTGGAATCACGCATTGCCCGGGCTGCCGCCGCACTTGGCGAGATGAATATCCCGTTACCGCCTGCGGTTGAAATTACCGCCCCGGCCCAGGTCTCACTTGAGCCGTTATTGAAGGGCCGGCGTATCGCCGTGGCAAAGGATATGTCTTTTGCCTTTCTCTATCGCGCCAATCTCGAACTTTTACAAACACTCGGCGCCCAACTTGAATTTTTCTCGCCGCTTGATGACAAAGTCGTTCCTGACGCCGATGCCCTGTATCTGCCCGGGGGATACCCCGAGTTACACCTTGAACAACTGGCATCCAATAGCGCCATGAAAAACGCCATTCAGGCATTTCATGATAGTGGCAAGGCCATTGTCGCCGAATGCGGCGGGATGCTGTATCTGCTGGAGTCGCTGACCGATGTCGAAGGTGAACGGGCGGATATGCTGGGCTTGTTGCCGGGGCAGGCCACTATGCAGAAGAAACTGGCCAACCTGGGCCTTCACCATGTCGAATTACCCGAAGGCAGATTACGTGGACATACGTTCCATTATTCACAGGTGGAAAGTTCGCTTGCTCCCGTTGCCTGGAGTGAGGGGCAACGTGCCGGGCGCCGCGGTGAGCCGGTCTATCGCGAGGGCAATCTGGTCGCTTCCTATTTTCACTTCTACTTTCCCTCCAACCCTCACGCCGTCGCGAAACTGTTTGCACCGTCGCTTTAATACTCTTGCAGTCGTAGGCCCGATAAAGCGCAGCGGTATCGGGCAACACCGCCAATTGCCGGACACCGCGTTGCTATGTCCGGCCTACCACTGCGAGAGATAAGCTTTTTTTAATTAACTTACCTTCGTGTCCTTTGTGGTTTGAAGTAGTATTAATCCGCTGACCAGTGGTTTTCGAAAACGAGATCATCCAGGCTGGCGCGTTGCGCCCAGTTTTCCTGTTCCAGCATGGGCTTGTCATAGAATGCTTTTACATGGCCCAGGCAGAGTATGGCGACAGGCTCCGCCCCCTCGGGGATATTTAACAGCCGTGCCAGCGCGTCGGGATCGAACAGCGACACCCAGCCCAGGCCCAGCCCTTCGGCCCGGGCGGCCAGCCACAGGTTCTGAATGGCGCAGGCGGCCGAGGCGAGATCCATGTGCGGCATGGTGCGCCGGCCAAATACATGCTTCTCGCGCCGGTCCATCAGCGACACCACCAGCAACTCGCCGCAATCGAGAATACCTTCGACCTTGAGCCGCATGAATTCTTCCTGCCGCTTGCCGAGCGCCTCGGCAGTGGCGATTCGTTCCTGTTCGACCAGTTGATGAATGCGTTGTCGGAGATTGTGGTCGGTAATGCGAATAAAGCGCCACGGCTGCATATAACCCACGCTGGGAGCATGGTGCGCCGCCTGCAGCAACTGTTGTAATAAAACCGGATCGATCGGTGCCGGGACAAAATGGCGCATGTCGCGGCGTTCTTCTATCACGCGATAAACCGCGTCGATCTCCGCTTGTGAATAGCGATGCGAACGGTCCATTATAGTTCGACGCCCTGCTGGGCGCGGATCCCGGCCTTGAAGGCGTGCTTGATCTCTTTCATTTCCGTCACCGTATCGGCGATCTCGATCAGTTCCGGTTTCGCGCCGCGGCCGGTGAGGATGACGTGTTGCATGGCCGGTTTGTTGGCCAGCGCGTCAATTACTTCATCCATCGGGATATATTTGTATTTGAGGGCGATGTTGATCTCGTCCAGCAGTATCAGGTTGATCTCGGGATCGCGTAACATTGCCAGCGCTTTTTGCCAGGCATGGTAGGCCATCTCGGTATCCCGCTCCCGATCCCGGGTCTCCCAGGTGAAGCCTTCTCCCATGACATGATATTGCACCTCGGGAAAACGACGGAAAAAAGTCTCCTCGCCGGTGGAAAAGCTGCCCTTGATAAATTGCACCACACCAACCCGCATGTCGTGGCCCAGGGCGCGCGCCAGCATGCCGAAGCCCGCGCTGCTTTTGCCCTTGCCGTTGCCGGTATGTACCAGGATCAGGCCCTTGTCCTGGTCAGCCCGGGCGACTTTCTCGTCCACCACGGCTTTTTTACGTTCCATGCGCCGTTGATAACGTTGTTCTGCGGTTTCTTCATTGCTCATGTTCTTCTCCAATCAAAATCAGCTTGCCGGTTTTGCGATCGCGATAGACTTTGCCGACGGACTCATAGCCGGCGCCGGCTTCACCGGCGACGCTCGGCATCTCCGGTATCTCTTTGCCCTGTTCAATGGTTTGACCGCCGGCCCGGGTATAATCGGCCAGGCCGTCCTGGCTGGCGGCCAGCGCGGCGATCAGCCCGCAGGCGAAGACCAGCATAATATCCACCAGATTGGCCAGCGGGCCCAGCGGCTCCTGATCCGGCGGATCGAAGCGGCTGCTGTCGAGGCGATGTCGGGACTCTCCGTGCATAGTGGTCTCCTCCTTATACCGCGCTGGGGATGGGGGTCTGCGTGCGGATTAACAGGATACTCATGCGTTGACCTCATTGCGGGTTTGTGGATTGCGGGATGCCAGGGTGTCGAGAAGCTGGTCGTACCAGCGGCGGCGCAGGCGGCCCAGGACAAAACCGGCGATGCCGACCAGCAAACCCAGGACAGTCGTATCAAAGGCGACGGTGACGGCGCGGGCCAGGGTCTGCAGATCCCCCTGGCCGAGCGCCGCCAGTCCCGGGCCCAGGGGGATCAGCGTGCCCATCAGGCCGAGCATGGGACCGATACGGGCCAGCAGATCGGCCCGTTCGATCCGTCGGCGTCCCTGTGCGGCGCTGCGATCAGGATTGTTCTGTTGCAACAGTTTATTCAACCCGCCGAAACGTTCGCTCAGGGCGATACCGCTCTCCCACAGGGCGGCCAACACCACGAACAGCAGGCAATAGATGACCGGTTGTAACAACCAGTCCACGGCATAATGCATCATCTGAATGGATTGTTGGGTAAACATACTCATCGACCTCGGTTTGTTGTCAGCCGGCGCCCCGACAAATAACGCTCATACAGGGCACCGCCGGTAATGATCAGCAGGGCAATGGCCAGGATCAGCCACTTTTCCTTGCCCGGTTCATGGGGTTCGGACGGTTTCGCTTCGCTCTCACTGGCGGGCGATTCGGTTTGCGTCGTGCTGGATTCAGGTTTGATTTCACTGATGGTGGTGGTCACGGTGTCCGGTTTAGCCGGCTGTTGAGGGCCGGCGGCCGCCGCCAGCACGTTTTCGAACGTCCGGCGGGTCGGTTCGTCCAGCAGGGGCTTGATCCCCTGCAGCATGGGATGGTCCGGTCGGGTATGCCCGCTGCCGGGCAGGCCGTGGCGGTTGACCAGTTGCGCAAAGGCCCGGGCCAGTTCCTGTCGCGTCTGCGCGTCGACCTCCCAGAATTCCTTGTGCGCGGCGACCAGCATGATCGCCAGCATGTTGGTTTTCACATGCACGTTCCGGCCCTGTTCCAGAAACTCGTCCAGGCCAAGTTGGTGACGATCGTCGATGTAGACCTCTTTGACCTCATCCCAGACCCAGGACTTGATGATCTCCGGGTTGGTGACCTGCCAGCCCCACAGGTATTCCATAAATTCACTGCCCATGGTCCGCGCCCCGGCATAGTCGTGTTGCATCAATGCCTTGAGCCAGACGGGATTGAGAAACCGGCCGCGCAGTTCCTGCAACAGGGCGCTGTCCAGGGGCTGGATACCGGCATTGTTTGGATCGGCGTGCTGGATGACGTGATTATCCGGTGCCGCGCCGGCGGTGTGTTCCACCGCCATGCTCAGGCCGCCGAGATAATCAAAGGCATCGTTGTTATCCATCAGGCCGTACAGGTTGCTGGCGCGGCCGAGATAGGTGTGCCGGACCTTGCCCAATGATGCCCTGAAGCTGTCATGGGCGGGCAGGCCGTCAAGATCGGCGCCGTAGGCATGCCCCATGCGATGGATATAGGTCTGGCTCAGTTGCCGCCGATCCGACCAGGCGCCGGAACGCTCGGCGAGCCGGTTTACGCCGGCACCGTAGGATCCCGGCGCATCGCCGAACAGGCGCAATGACGCCAGTCGGCCGGCCAGTGCCGCGTTTTTATTCTTATTAATAAGCGCCTGTGCCTGCTGGACCCAGTTGGCGGCGACGTGATTTTGGGCCAGGGATTCGTTGCCGGGATCGCGCTCGTCGCCCAGCGGGGCCAGCGCATGCTGCAGGGCCTCGGCCAGTTGCGGATGCTCGCGGCGGATGGTTTCGCTGGCGCCATCCAGGGCCAGCAGTACCGCCTTGTCCAGCCAGACCAGCAGGTTGCCGTAGAGATCGCGAAACAGGCCCGAGGTAGTGAACACCATATCATGACGCTGGCGACCCGCTTTCAGTTCGAGCCGTTCGATCCCCTTGAAGATGCCGCGACTGTTCCAGATTGGCTTGATCCCCAGCATGTCCATCCCGAAGGCGACCATCGCCCCTTCGTCGCGCACCGTATCGGAGGCCCACAACACCAGCGCCTCGCTGCCCGGTGCCTCATCGTCATTCTGCTGCCGGGCCTCGCGGGCCAGTTGCACGCCCAGGTCGTACCCAATCCGGGTGGGCAGCACGCTGCCGTCCAGCGCGTGAAAATTTCGGCCGGTCGGCAGGGCCTCGGGAGTACGGATCGGATCGTTACCCTTGCCGGGTTTGACGAAGCGGCCATCCAGCCCGGCGAGCAGGGCGCGGATCTCCTGCGCCGGTGAGCTTTCCAGCGCCGCGCGGATCCCGGCGCCGGATCGGCTCTCTTCGGATCGCTGCGTCCCGGATTGATCCATCATGGAAGCGAGCATGGTGTCGACGGCCTCGCTGTCCCAGTCGCGGCCGAACACATGCAGTCCCAGCGGCATGAAGCGTTCCTGCATCTCGGTCAGATAATGCCCCACTTCGTGGACCAGCAGATCGTCGTCGACCTGTTCGAAATCGAGTTGGCGCACGGCCAGCTCGTCCTGCATCACCGCCTCGAGTTCCTCGCGCAGGTTGAGTTCGTCGATCAGCGCGCGAATTCTTTCCACGGCCTGCGTGCGAGTCGGGCTGTTATCACGCGAGGCTTCGAAGCTTTCGACCAGTTGGCGTAGCTGCAACAGATCATCGTACAGCGGCGTGGTCTTCAGCGGCGGCGTCAGGTGATCGACGATCACCGCCAGACCGCGTCGTTTGGCCTGAATGCCTTCGCCGACGCCGTCGACGATATAGGGATATACCCCGGGGAGGTCGCCGGCCATCAGGGTCGGATAATCCTCGCCGGTCAGCCCGACCCGGCGTCGCGGCAGGAACTCATACGTCGAGTGGCGGCCCAGATGCACCAGGGCATCGGCCTTGAATTCATTTTGCAGCCAGCGATAGAAGGCCAGATATTGATGCGGCGGCGGAAAGGCGAGGTTGGCATGCAGCAGCTCCTCGTTTACCTCCCAGCCGCGCGGCGGTTGCGGGCCGATAAAGACATTACCGAAACGGATGCCGGGCAACAGGAAGTGGTTATCGTGCACCATCACCTTGCCCGGCGGCTCGCCCCAGCCGCGCAGCCCCTCGATGCCCGTGTTTCGCAGCGCCCGGTTCAGGCGCCGGATCGCGTCGTTTCGATCCTCGCCGGCCAGCGACGCCCGGTGGGCCGTCTGCAACTGCTCGAGCAGATCCAGCGCCCGTTGCCGGGCCGGGTGATCGACACTCTCCAGCAGATGACGGATATCGTTGATCGTCCGTTCGAGTAGCGCCTTGCCGATCCGCGGTTGCTGGCGCTCGCGCGCCTGTTTCAACATGGCGGTGAGATAGGCCAGCGGTCCGTGGCTGACCTCATCGCGCACCGCCTCGGGCAGGGTGTCGAACCAGTCTTGATAGTCCGCCAGGCTGAGCCGGCTTGTCTTGCTTGCCATCTGGCTCAGGGCCGCATGATCCTCGGGCAGGTTGAGCCCCTGATCCTGGATCCGCTCCAGCAGGGCTTCGGGGTCTTTGGGGAGCGGCCCGGTGCGGTAACCGGCCTTTTTTAAATGCTGCAACAGATCCCACAGGGAGGCGGGCACATCGAGGTTATCGGCGCCGACGTTGTGCCGTCCCGGCGGATGATTGTAGTAAATAACGGCAATGCGCTTCTCACTGTTGGGTTTGCGTTGCAGCCGGTGCCAGTTGGCCAGGCGCGCAACGATCCGATCCACCTGACGGGATGCCGGTTCGAGCGGCGCAATCTCCAGGCCGGTCAGCGGATCGATAAAGGGTTCGCGGCGGGTGGCCAGCACCAGCGGCTGGCTGCTGCCCTGGATCTCCGGCATGGCAACCTTGTAATGGACGTCATTCCAGGGAACGCCGTCTTCGGAGAGTTGCCACTGATCCGCCGTGCGCTCGGCCAGGCGGATGCCTTTTAATACCGGGACATCGATCTGTTCCAGCAAACGGGTCGCCTCGCGGCGATGTTCCCCGCCACCGACGGCGAAATCCTGCAAGTTGATGATGGCGACCGGTTTGCCGCCGGGGATCCCCTGTGACAATTGCCGCAGTGCCTGAACACTGGCCTGGCCCCAGCGGGCGAGGATACCCAGGCATTGAAAACGTCGTTGTTCAAGCCGCTCGCACAACATCTCCAGCAAGTCGATATCCCCGGCCCGATCGCCGGTGTGGTAGTCGAGAATGGCGATCAGCGGTTTGTCGGGATCAAGCTCGAGTTTATCCGCTGACGTCATTCGCTCATCATTGTAATAACGCACGGCGGCCTGCGGGTTCAGTGGCGGCACGCTGATAGCGGGATCGGCCTTTTGTAAAAGACTGGCGATCAACCCGGCCACATTGTCGCTGCCGCGGTTTTGCCAGTAGGCGCGCAATTCCAGCCAGCGTTGTTGCGCCGGGTAGGCGTCGATCAGGTTTGCCAGATGCGCCCGGTACGCTTCGTCGTGCGCCGGGTTCTCGTTGATCGCATTCAGTTGCTTGTCATCAAGGTCTTGCAGTACGCGCTTGCCACCAAGACGGGAGAGGCGAATCAGTCGTCGGTCGCTGTGGGTGATGAACAGCGGGATATCTTTCGCCAGCGCGGTTTCGCCAAGCAGCCGCTGCAGACGGGGAACCGGCTCGGAAAAGATCGCGGCGATCAGGATGGCATCGGCCTGTTGCAGTTGTTCCACAAGCTGCTTGTCCGAATAAGCGGCGATCTGCGAGGGCGTGCGCAGCTTGAGCGTGTGTCCGGGGTGGCTTTCAGCGAATTGTCTGGCGCCGGCGACCAGGTCCTGGGCGGAGCGCTCCGAGACAATACCAAACAGCGTGGCGCTGCTTGCCGTGCCGGAGGCGAACAGCCCGGCGCAAAGCAGCAGCACCTGGAGGATTCTTATTATATGTGCATTCATCGGCATCGCCTGTGAGTTGGCCGCGCGGGGAGGCGTTCCCCGCCTGTCGGGAAGGTGAGATCGTTATCGGTTCTTGCCCGGTTGCCACAACACTTCCTCGCCGTTTTCAAACCGCGCCAGGACTCGGGCGACGACAAACAGCAGATCGGAAAGCCGGTTCAGGTAGATGAGTCCCGCCGGGTTGATTGCTTCGCTGGCGGCCAGGGCCACAGCGTCGCGTTCGGCCCGGCGGCAGACCGCGCGGGCCAGATGGCAGGTGGAAGTGGCGATGCCCCCGGCGGGAAGGATGAATTCCTTGAGGGCCGGCAACGTGTCGTTGAATTTGTCCAGCTCGGTTTCCAGTCGTTCGGCATAACTCGTATCGACGGCTTCATAACCGGGCACGCTCAGCTCACCGCCGAGATCGAACAGATCGTGCTGAACCGCCACCAGGCAGTCGCGCACGGCCTGCGGCAGCTCATGTGCCAGGATCATGCCGATCAGGCTGTTGAGTTCATCGACGGTGCCGAAGGTTTCCACGCGCGGGTGAGTTTTGCTGACCCGGCTGCCGTCGCCCAGGCCGGTTTCGCCCTGATCGCCGGTGCGGGTGTAGATTTTCGATAAGCGGTGTCCCATGTTCAGCCCTCCGTGAGGATGTATTGGATGGGTAATTTGATTTTGACGCTGGGCTCATGCACCAGTTGGTTCGCCCAACCGACCGCCATGCGACTGGCCGCCTCCCTGGCGGCCAGATCGAGGATCCGGTAGCCGGAACTTTTCAGGATCTGAATCTTGGCGATATAACCTTGCCGATGCAGCTCGATTCCCAGGGTGACCGTGCCCTGGTAGCCCTGACGACGTGCCAGGCGCGGATAATAGAAATGATTGGGCATTTCCTGTTGCAAACGCTGCTGTACCAGCGCCCTGTCGGTGGTCGGTTCTGCCGGTGTTGGTTCAGCGTGTAAGGTCTTGGTCTTTTTTATCTGCCTGTTCTGTTTTTGAATGGGTGTCTCAATCGTTTCGGATTGGAATTGCTGTTCCTTTTTCTGAGAATCCTTGTCCTGTTGCTCAGGTGTTGGTTCTGGCTTGTGATTTACCGGTTCTGGTTCCGGTTTTGTTTCAGATGGCGTTTTTTGCCTGGCGACGGTTTTTGTCTCGGAGTCGTCCGCGGTCCGGTTGTGTGTGGAACTCGCCGCGATCCGTACCGAAATGCCCGGCGCCGAGTCAGCGACGGGCAGGATCAGCGGTGCGGTAAAATAGACGAGCAGGGGCAGGTGGAGCGCCAGCGAGAGTGGCAGCAGCAAGACAAGGCGTCGCCGTGACTGTGGTTGCCAGCGCTCTGCCATGGCCTATTTCCGGTTATCGAAATAGTAGATAAAGTCGATAAACATGCTGCGTCCGATAGTGTTGTAGTCTCCGCTGAAGCTGCTGGAGAGCACATACTCCTCGTCAAACAGATTCTCGAAACGAATCCGGCCGGTTGCCTGTTTGGCATAATCCCACTGATAGTTGAGATTGAATACATGATAGCCGTCCAGCTCGACACTGCCATCCCGGTCATTGCGGGCGCCCGCGCCAAGCAGCTCCATGGTCAATTTTTTATCATTTTTATTCCACAACGCCTGAAGTTTTATTTTTTCCCTGGGTCGGTTATCCAATTGTACGGCTGTTGCATCGTTTTTGGCCGACAGCAAGGTGAAAGAACCGGATAGTTCCCAGTTTGCCAGGCGGGTAGCGGCAATCAGTTCCAGACCGTGAATCGTCGCGTTTTCTATGTTGCTGGGGGTAGTAGTGAATTCGTTGGCGCCGGTCTGGATGGTTTGCCAGTCGATCAGGTTATCGAGGTTGGTCTGGTAGATGGAAACCTCGTAGCGGCTAGCGGAAGTCAGCTGGTGACGTAACCCCAGTTCCAGGGTATCGCTTTCTTCCGGTTCGAGATCCGGATTGCCTTCGCTGATATAGGTGGTCCCCAGAAAAGTACTGGTACTGTTGGGCCAGTAGAGATCATTGATCGAAGGCGCTTTAAAAGCCGTGCCGTAAGAGGCCAGATAACGCAGATTCCCAACCTTTTTACTCCAGCCCAGGCTCCAGGTTTCATTCGTGCCGGCATCGCTGTGATCGTCGAACCGTGCACTGGCGGTCAGCTCCCCGAATCCTGTGGGATTTGTCTGATGCTGAATAAACAGCGCTTTGTTATCAATACTTTCATCGATGATGCCGCTGTCGTCCTTGGTGGCATTGTCCTGCCAGAAATCGACGCCGACGGAGGTCAATCCTTCGGACCAATCAAGATCATTTTGCCAGCCGGCGCTGTAGCGTTTGGTGGTGATGGTGGAAGGTATGGTCGGACTGAAGGATTCACTTCGGTCCAGGGTATAGCCCAGCAGGAATTGCTGCATCCAGTTGGGGTTACTGGTGTGGGTCAGTTTGCTGCTGACGGTCTGGTTAGTGTAGCGGCTGTCACCCGTACTGGGATCCAGTTCATTTTTGCCCTCATTATGATTGATCCGCAAATCTAACCGGTTGGCCTCGGAAAGGTTGCCCTGGAGTGTCAGGCCGGCATGGCTGTTGGTGAAGCCATGATTTTCCGTTAATGACTGGTTAGTCGGTATGCTGTCGGTAATACTGCGCCCGGCTTCAAGGCTATAACGCCACTCTTCTCCCCCGGCCGTCGTAAAGCTGGCTTCGCGGGTGCGATGACTGCCGCCGGTGATTTTAAGCGAGGTCCGTTCGGCCTCGCGGGTAAAAATTTGGATTACACCACCGATGGCATCGGATCCGTAGAGTGCGGCACGAGGGCCACGTACCACCTCGATCCGTTCAATATTATCCAGGGAAAAATTGGCCCAGGCGAAGCTGCCCAGGGTAGCGGAGGCGGCGCGCACACCGTCGATTAATACCAGCACGTGATCGGATTCAGTACCGCGCATGAATACCGACGTATTTTTGCCATAGCCCCCGTTTCGGGTGATGTCGATCCCCGGAACGGTGCGTAGTAGTTCGTCTACGCTCTGGGCGGGGCTGCTGTCGATTTGTTTGCGATCAATGACGGTGACCGAGGCCTGGCTCTCGTCAGCGGTCTGGGCGGTGCGCGTCGCGGTAACCTGAATGGTGTTTGCGCTTTCGGCCCCCTGTACCAGTGGAGTACCTGTAAATAAGATGACAGCCGCGCTGATTGCACGGCGGCAGGATATAACTTGCATGCTAATTTCCCCTGTTGGACGCTCACCCGCGTCGTGGTTTTTGTGTGGTGGCGCAGAGGGGCATTCGGAAGGAGAAAAATACAGCACGCCTTCGGCGTCGCCCTCCGCGACACATCCGTTCGCTTTCAGGCCGGTCTCCGGGCTTATGAGCGGAAGAAATATTCCGGGGTCGTCGCCTTCCCACATAAATATGCAGTGGCGCAGTGACGACCCTTGACTCAATCACCGTTGCGGGGGCAGCGCCGGGCTTGTCGCGAGCGACTCACCGGCTTCCCGTTTCACCCCAGTACGACTTTACTGGGGCACCTGAAAGTGTGCGCACATTATCTGGGTATTGAAGTTAGTGTCAACCACAAGATATAGATTACTTTTAAAACAATGATTTATATTGATTTGTTATATAAACTTATCAAAGTTCAGCGGAAAATTGAGCCGCGAAACGTGAAGCAGAACACACCGCGATCGGCATTGCTTGACTGGTTAATGACTGACCGCTGGTGTAGTCTGATAAAGACAAGCAACGGAATCCGAAGATGCAACGAATCCTGGTCCTCAACTCCAAGGGCGGCTGTGGCAAGACGACGATTGCCACCAATCTCGCCAGCCTGTATGCCGGCTATGGCTTTGCCACGGCGTTGATGGACTACGATCCGCAGGGCTCCAGCACGCGCTGGCACAGCCTGCGGCCGCAGGACAAGCCGGCCATCCACGGGGTAAGCGCCTGGCAGCGGGCCGGCGGTGGCCAGACCAGCGCCTGGCAGTTTCGCCTGCCGCCACAGACCGAACGGGTGATTCTGGATGCCCCCGCCGCCGTCAGCGGCCAGCAGCTGGTCAACTATGTGCAGCGGGTCGATACCATCCTGGTGCCGGTGTTGCCGTCGCCGATCGATATTCATGCCGCGACCCACTTCATCAAGGACCTGCTGTTGATCGGCAAGGTGCGCAGCGCCGGGGTGCGGGTCGGCGTGATCGCCAACCGCGCCAAAAAGAACACGCTGGTCTATCAATCTCTGGAACGTTTCCTCAAGACCCTGCACCTGCCCCTGCTCGCGACCCTGCGCGATACCCAGCATTACGTACACGCGGTCGAACGGGGTATCGGCGTGCACGAAATGTGGGACAAGCGGGCCGAGGAAGATCGCCTGCAGTGGATCAACGTGTTTGAATGGCTGGAAGATCGGCGTGCCGCCGTGACGGTACAGCAGCGGCATGCGCCGTGAAACCAGGTGCTAGTTTCTAGGGGCTAGTTGCTAGGGACTGATAGCTAATAGGTGCGTGGCACGCATCTGGTTGACACGCAAATATTTAATACCTTCTTTCTTTACTTACTTATGTCTGTTTTCCTGAAACGTGCCTACGAACCTTAGTACTCAGTACTCAGTACTCAGTACTCAGTACTCAGTATTCAGTAAGTAGCATTGCATGTCACTCCGGCCTTGAGCCGGAATCCAGCGGTGCGCCCCCATTCGAGACTGGATGCCGGGGCAGGCTTTTCGCCGGCATGACGGGGAGAGTCGGCGGTGGTCTATCCTGCCAACTGAGAACTGCCTACTGCCAACTTTCTCTTCAGCACTTTTTTTACCCCGCCACGAATATCGTTTGTTGTTCGGATTCAACCGGTTTGATCGGGTAGCCGTACAACGTGCTCAACCTCTCCGGCGTCATCAGTGCTACGCTCGGCCCGCCTTCGACGTGGCCATCTTCATGCATCAGCAAGACATGATCGCAATAGCGCGCGGCGAGGTTGGGATCGTGCAGGACCATGACCACGCTTTTTTGTTGGTCATGGGTGAGCCGTTGTAA
The DNA here is from genome assembly GCF_034521165.1 of Thiohalophilus sp. Lineage (NCBI taxonomy): Bacteria > Pseudomonadati > Pseudomonadota > Gammaproteobacteria > Thiohalomonadales > Thiohalophilaceae > Thiohalophilus > Thiohalophilus sp. The sequence goes on along the minus strand of NZ_JAXHMV010000002.1, from coordinate 347,044 downwards.
CAGGCCGAGGATCTGATGCTGATGGCGCAGATCGAGATGGTTGGCGGGTTCATCCAGCAGATAGAGCTGTGGCTGCTGGGCCAGCAGGGTGGCGATATACAAGCGGCGGCGTTCGCCGCCGGAAAGTGTCAGCAGATCGCGTTGCTCGAAACCGGCCAGGTCCACCTGTTGTAAGGTCTCGCGCGCCAGGGCGAGATCCTGTTCGCTTTCCCACTGCCAGGCCTTGAGATGGGGATGGCGGCCGGTGAGGATGGTTTCGATGGCGCTGCCGGGAAATGCCTCCTCGTTGGTTTGCAGTAACAGGCCCACCTGGCGGGCGAACTGCTTGCGCGGGATCTGATCGAGGATCGTGCCGCTCAGCTCGATACGGCCGGTGTAATCGTGATGCAACCCGGCAAGGGTGTGCAGCAACGTGGTCTTGCCGCTGCCGTTGCTGCCCAGAATCCCCCAGCACTGGCCATCTTCGATGCGCAGATCAAATGGCTGACAAAGTCGCCGCTGGCTGCGCTGCAGTTGCAGTTGCTCGAGTTGCAGCTTCACTGGCGCGATCCCCGATAGAGCAGATACAAGAACAGCGGTACGCCGATAAAGGCGGTGAGGATCCCGACCGGCAGTTGCTGTGGCGCCAGCAGGGTGCGGGCAACCGTGTCGGCCAGCAGCAGCAGGCTGGCGCCGAGCAGGGCGGCGGCGGGCAGCAGGATGCGGTGATCGTGATAGCCCAGCAGGCGAATCAGGTGCGGGACCACCAGTCCGACGAAGCCGATACTGCCGGCCTGGGTCACGGCAGTAGCGGTCAGCAGGGAGGCGATCACATAGATGGCCAGATGCAGCAGATCGGTGCGGATGCCCAGCGAGCCGGCCACCAGTTCGCCGCGGGTCAGTACATTGAGCTGGCGGGCCAGCAGCAGGCTGGCGAGCAGACCGACCAGCAACACGATCGAGGGCAGCGCATTGGCGCGGGCGAAACCCATGTCGCCCATCAGCCAGAACATCATGCGTTGCAGATTGCTGTCCGGTGACAGGTTGAGAATAAAGCCGATGGCCGCGCCCCAGCCGGCGGCCAGCACCACGCCGGTCAGCAGCAGGCGATTGCTGTTCCACTGGCCGTGGCCGCGTGACAGCACGAACACCAGCAGCATGGCCACCAGGGCTCCGACGAAGGCGCTGCCGGTCAGTAAGTTACCGCTCACCCCCGCCAGCATGGCCAGCAGGGCCGCCACCGAGGCCCCGCCGGAGATACCTAATATATAGGGATCGGCCAGCGGGTTGCGGACCAGCACCTGCATCAGGCAACCGGCTACCGCCAGCAGGGCGCCGGTGGTCAGGGCGGCCAGGCTGCGCGGCAGGCGCAGCTCCCATACCAGCTGGCTGGCAAGATCCGCGTCCGGACGCCAGAGGGCGCTCCATACCTGCGCGGCCTCCAGGGCCACGCTGCCACTGGTCAGGGAGATGCCCAGACTGATAAGGCAGAGTCCCCCCAGCCCCAGCAACAACCCCCATGGATGGCGCGCGGACATCGGGCCGGCTTACTCGCGCAGGCTCAGGATGGGCCAGCCGCGGGCGCTGGCGTGATCGGCCAGGGTCTCGTCGGGATCCACCGCGACCGGGTGGGGCACCCGCTCCAGCAGCGGCAGGTCGTTGTGCGAGTCGCTGTAAAACCAGCTGTCGGCCAGATTCAGGCCGGTCTGTTTCAGCCACTGCTCCAGCCGCTGGACCTTGCCTTCGCGAAAACAGGGGATGCCGCTGACCTGGCCGGTGTAGCGACCGTCGACCTGCTCGGGATCGGTGGCCAGCAGATCATCGACGCCCAGTTCCTCGGCAATCGGCCCGGTGATAAAGCGGTTGGTGGCGGTAATGATCAGCAGAAAATCGTCCCGGGCCCGGTGTTTGTCCAGCAGGGCCCGGGCAGCGGGGGTAATGCGCGGGCGGATTTCCCGGGCCATGAACTGGCGGTGTAATTCATTCAATTGTGACGGTGGGATCTCGCTTAACGGGCGCAGGCTGAAGGCCAGAAACTCCCGGATATCGAGCTGGCCGCTTTTGTATTCCTCGTAAAAGCGGTGGTTTTCGCGCTCGTAGGTCTCGCCGTCGACCCGCCCCTGTTCGGCCAGAAAGCGGCCCCACAGATAATCGCTGTCGCCGTTGAGCAGGGTATTGTCGAGATCGAAGATTGCCAGGGCCACGCGTGTTCCTCCCGCTTGCACAAAAGGGGGCATGATAACCCAAAAGGCGGGGTGAAAAGCAGCCGGGCGAGTCGGGCGGCTGGCGCCGGTCGGGTATATGAGTGGCTGCTGAATTACTTAACTAACTGAAATATATGATATTATCAGCCTTGCCAATGGAAAATTTGCGAGCGCCCGGGGGCTGTGAAAGAATCTGGTGCAGGGCTTTAAAAGGATGCGGCAAGTGATTGATTCGGAAGGATACAGAGCCAATGTCGGCATTATTTTATGTAACCCGGAAGGCAAACTGTTCTGGGCCCGGCGGATTGGTCAGCAGGCCTGGCAGTTTCCCCAGGGCGGCATTCGCCGCGATGAAAGCCCGGAGCAGGCGCTGTTCCGCGAGCTGGCGGAGGAGATCGGCCTGGCGCAAAACGATGTGGAACTCATTGGCGCCACCCGGCAATGGTTGCGCTATCGTCTGCCGCAAAAACTGATTCGCTATCACCGCGAACCCGTCTGTATTGGCCAGAAACAGCGCTGGTTTTTGCTGCGCCTGCTCGCGCCGGAGAGTAAAGTGAGTCTGGATGCCAGTGAGACGCCCGAATTCGATTGCTGGCGCTGGGTGACCCCGGCGGAGCCGGTGCGGGAAGTGGTCCCGTTCAAGCGCCAGGTATACCGACGCGCGCTGGCGGAGCTGGGCCCGTTATTAAAAAAAGCGAGCGGTAAACTGGTTTACGGCCAGCTTGCCTGATAGCGGCAGCATCATCACCCTGTGTTATTCTGCCTGAGACAGGTCAAATCCTGATCCCACTGTATGGACTCTTATGCTTGATACCTTACGTCGATTAATCGAAGAGGTGAATCTGGCGCGCAATCTGGAGCAGGCGCTGGAGATCATCGTGCGCCGTGTCAAACAGGCCATGCAGGTGGATGTCTGCTCGGTGTATCTCACCGATCAGGACAACGAATACTATGTCCTCAAGGCGACCGATGGCCTGAACCAGAGCAGTGTCGGCAAGGTGCGCCTGAGCCAGGAGCGCGGTCTGGTCGGGCTGGTGGCCAAGCGCGCCGAGCCGGTCAATCTGGATAATGCGCCCGAGCATCCCCGTTTTTGTTATTTCCCCGAGTCCGGCGAGGAGCCGTATCACGCCTTTCTCGGCGTGCCGATCATCCATCACCGCAAGGTGGTCGGGGTGCTGGTGGTCCAGCAGCACGGCACCGAAAAATTCGATGAAAACAGCGTCACTTTTTTGATCACCATCGCCGCGCAGCTGGCCGGGGCGATTGCGCATGCCGAGGCCAGCGGCGAGGTGGATCTGATCGGTCAGGTGACACCGGACCACCCGCATGACAGCCGGCCCATCAGCGGCTTGCCCGGCGCGCCGGGGGTGGCTATTGGGACGGCCAAAGTGGTTTATACCCTGGCGGATATCGACGCGGTGCCGGATCGGCGTGTTGACGACGTGGCGGCCGAGATCGAGGCCTTCAATGCCGCGCTGGAGGCCGTCAAAAAAGACATCAAGAATCTGTCGGCCCAGTTTGTCGACAAGTTGCCGGCCGAGGATCACGCCCTGTTCGACGTGTATATGCTGATGCTCGACAGCGACAGTCTGGCCGGCCAGACCCGACAGCGCATCGAAGGCGGCAACTGGGCGCAGGGCGCGTTACGCCAGACTATTCAGGATCACGAACGCATCTTCCGTGAAATGGAAGACAGTTACATGCGTGAGCGCGTGGACGATGTGCGCGATCTGGGCCGGCGGATTCTCTCGCACCTGCAGCAGGATACCCAGAAGTCACTGGCGTACCCGGATAAGACCGTGCTGGTGGGCGAGGAGATCAGCGCCGCCATGCTGGCGGAAGTGCCGCCGGAGAAGCTGGCGGGGGTCATCTCGGTGCGCGGTTCGCGAACCTCGCACGTGGCGATCCTGGCCCGGGCGCTGGGCGTCCCGGCCGTGATGGGGGCGACCGATCTGCCGGTCTCGCGCATGGATGGTACCGAAGTGATCGCCGACGGGTACAGCGGCCGGGTCTATGTGGCGCCGGCCCATCCCATTCTGGAAGAGTATCGCCGGCTGGTCGATCAGGAGGTCGAGCTTTCCGAGGAACTCAAGGCGCTGCTCGAGCTGCCCTCCGAAACCCTGGATGGTGAACATATTCCCCTGTACGCCAACACCGGTTTGATCTCGGATATGACCCCGACCCGGGAAAGCGGTGCCGAGGGGATCGGTCTGTACCGCACCGAGTTTCCGTTCATGATCCGCCAGCGCTTCCCCGGCGAGGACGAACAGCGCGCCAACTATCGACAGGTTCTGGAAGCCTTCGCGCCGCGGCCGGTGGTGTTGCGCACCCTGGATGTGGGGGGGGACAAGGCGTTGCCCTATTTTCCGATTGAAGAGGAAAACCCGTTTCTGGGCTGGCGCGGCATTCGTATTACGCTGGATCACCCGGAAATCTTTCTGGTGCAGATTCGTGCCATGCTGCTGGCCAGCGCCGGGCTGGATAATCTGAATATTCTGCTGCCGATGATCAGCGATGTCAGTGAGCTGATCGACAGCCTGAGCCTGATTCATCAGGCCTATGAAGAGTTGCTCGAAGAGGGACAGGCCATTCGCATGCCCAGGATCGGCGTGATGATCGAAGTCCCCTCGGCGGTGTATCAGGCGGGTAATCTGGCCAAGCGGGTCGATTTTCTCTCCATCGGTACCAACGATCTGACCCAGTACCTGCTGGCGGTGGATCGCAACAACTCGCGGGTTGCCGAACTGTATGATTCCCTGCACCCGGCGGTGATTCGCGCCATCCTGCAAGTGGTGGACAGTGCCCGGGTTCACGGCAAGCCGGTCAGTGTCTGTGGTGAAATGGCCGGCGATCCGGCGGCGGCGATCCTGTTGCTCGGCATGGGCATTCACAGTCTGAGCATGAGCGTCTCCAGTCTGTTGCGGGTCAAATGGGTCATTCGGAACCTGAGTCAGGAGCGTGCCTCGGAAATCCTCAGCGAAGTGCTGGTGATGGAAAACGTGCACGAGATTCGCCATTACCTCAACGAGTGTCTGGAAGAGGCTGGCATGGGCGGACTGATTCGTGCCGGGAAATGACGTTTCTCTCGCAGAGACGCAAAGGCGCAGAGAAAAATATCCTGTTTTTTCTCTGCGAGCCCGGCGCTTCTGCAAGAGTCAATTAACACTTAACAGGTGATGAATACAATGCAACAGCCGTAGGTAGGTTGTGCGCAGCGCTACCTGACTGTCACGCAGGCTAATGCCAGCGTGACCTACGTAAGTGGACCGCTCGGGAAATAATATTTAACTCTCGCGGAGCCGCAAAGGCGCGGAGAAAGATACGCTATTTTACCCCTGGCGAACTCGGCGCCTCTGCGAGAGTCAATTAATACTTACAGGCGATGAACACGATGCAACAGCAAGCCCGGGTTATCGGCGGTGATCGACATCTGAATCTGCATGAACTGATCCATGCGCTGGTGGAAGATGGCCGGCTGGACAAACAGATCTCGGACGAGTTTCTGATTCCGGCGCGTACCGGTCGACTGGAAATCCATCCGCTGGTGATCATCTCGCAACAGGAATGGGATGATCTGGTCCGCCCCGGCAAGAAGCTGACGCTGGAAGTGCTGACCCAGTGGTTGGCCGAGCGTGCCGGGCTACCCTATATGCGTATCGATCCGCTCAAGGTTGATGTGACGGCGGTGACGGCGGTGACCTCGTCGGCCTATGCCGGCAAGCATCGTATCCTGCCGGTCAAAGTGGATAAACACAAAGCCGTTATCGCCACGGCAGAGCCGGATATTCGCAGCTGGGAAGATGAGCTGGCGCATGTCACCGGGCTGCAGATCGAGCGGGTGATTGCCAATCCGCTGGACATCTCCCGTTATCTCAACGAGTTCTATTCGGTCAGTCACTCCATTCGCCGTGCCACCTCGGACAAGGATTCGGTCAATATCCCCGGGGTCTCCAACCTGGAACAACTGGTGGAGCTGGGCAAGACGGGCAATCTGGATGCCAATGACAAGGATGTGGTGCAGATCGTCGACTGGTTGCTGCAATACGCCTTCGATCAGCGCGCCAGCGATATTCACATGGAACCGCGTCGCGAGCAGGGGCACATCCGCTTTCGCATCGACGGCGTCATGCACCATGTTTACGATATGCCTACCCCGGTGATGACCGCGGTCTCCAGTCGCATCAAGGTCCTGGGGCGCATGGACGTGGTGGAAAAACGCCGCCCGCAGGACGGACGCATCAAGACCCTGTTACCCGAAGGCGGCGAGATTGAACTGCGCCTGTCGACCATGCCGACCGCCTTCGGTGAAAAACTGGTGCTGCGGATTTTCAACCCGGATGTGCTGGTCAAGGATTTCGCCGCGCTGGGCTTCTCCGCGAAGGAAATTACCGGCTGGAACCAGATGGTCAACCAGCCCAACGGCATTATTCTGGTGACCGGCCCGACCGGCTCGGGCAAGACCACCACGCTCTACTCCACGCTCAAGCAACTGGCCCAGCCCGAGGTGAATGTCTGCACGGTGGAAGATCCGATCGAAATGGTCGAGCCGGCCTTTAACCAGATGCAGGTGCAACACAACATCGGGCTCGATTTCGCCAGCGGGGTACGCACCCTGTTGCGCCAGGATCCCGATATCATCATGGTCGGCGAGATTCGCGATAAAGAAACCGCCGAGATGGCGATCCAGGCGGCGTTAACCGGCCATCTGGTGCTCTCCACCCTGCATACCAACGACTCGTCCTCGGCCGTGACCCGTCTGCGCGAGATCGGCGTGCCCTCTTATTTGATCAACGCCACCTTGCTGGGGGTCCTCGCCCAGCGACTGGTGCGCACCCTCTGTCCGCATTGCAAGGCCCCCACCGAGGTGGATCCGGATCTGTGGCAGGCGCTGACCCGGCCCTGGAAAATGAGCGGCGAGCCGACTTTCTACGGCCCGGTCGGTTGCGACGAATGCCGCAACACCGGCTACATGGGCCGCATCGGGATTTACGAAATGTTGCGCATGAGTCCCGCCATTCGCCACCAGCTGGGCCCGGACAGCGATGCGGCGGAGATCCGCCGCACGGCGATTAACGAAGGCATGATCAAACTGCGCATCTCCGGCGCCCAGAAAATCGCTCAGGGCCTGACCACCATGGAAGAAGTCCTCAACGTCGTGCCGCCGGATAGTGAAAGCGGATAGCCAGGTATGTCGCGGTCGATGCCCGCTCCCACACAAGACGCCGGGATGCCGGGCACCTGCTGACAACCCTGTGGGAGCGCCCCACGGGCGCGATAGTCGGGTAAGCCGGACAAAGCGCAGCGGTGTCCGGCAATTACTGACAGAACAGGGCCGAGTTACGAGGGACGAGTGACGAGGAACACTAAATCCCTGAATATGCGAGCCAACAGGGTTTTTACGCTTGTATTCAGCGTGAACCGGCAAACGCTTTTTCCCGGCCCTCGTTACTCGTCCCTCGTAACTCGCGTCTGACACCGGGGCGAATTACGCCCCGGTGTCAGGCGCGATGGAGTTTTAACGAGTAGCGCTGGATCTGGGTGAGCAGTTCGGCGTGGTTGAAGGGCTGGACGATATAATCGTCGGCCCCGGCCTGCAGGCCGTGACTGACATGTTCCATGGTATAGTGCTCGGCCAGCAGCAGGACCGGCGTGCTGCGCCAGCCGGGCATTTTGCGCAGGGTCTCCATGAACCGGCACTGGTTGTCGCTGATATAGGCGACATCCAGAAAGATGAGTTCGGCCGGTGGCATTTTGGCCAGCAGGCGGGAGGCGATTTCGCAGTTGGTGGTGCTGACCACGTTGTAGCCTTCACGACTCAGCAGATAGTCCAGCAGATAAGCGGTGTGCACGTCTTTTTCGAGTATCAGGAGTGTTCCCTGACGATGGATTCGTGCTTTGGCCATTAACAAAATACCCGGTTTGTCTGACACTGGTGAAGCCCTGTGGCCTCATCTTCTTGGGATATACATCGGCAGCGCGGCAGGGCGGCTTTAATCCCGCTTTGAATCTGTGATTCAGGCACGGATTTTCAGCGGCCGGTCGTAAGTGAGTGATTATTAAGTGGTAAATACCCGATGGATACACTGACACATGGCCTGAGCAGCGTCCTGCTGGCACGGGCCACGGCCTCCGAGACCCCGGATCGGGAAGCCATCTCGGCCGGGCGGGTCCTGTCGCTGCGCAGCCGCCTGATGGCCGGGTTTCTGGCCGGCATTTTTCCCGACAGTGATTTTCTGGTGCGCTTGATCGATGGACCGTTGAGTTATCTCAAATACCACCGGGGGATCACCCATTCGGTTGTGATGTTGCCCTTGTGGGCCGGACTGTTATCACTGTTGTTTGTCCTGTTGTGGCGCGGTCAGTATCACTGGAAAGCGTTCTATGCCGTGTGTGCCATGAGCCTGGGGATTCATATCTTCGGGGATGTGATCACTTCCTTCGGTACGATGATCCTGGCGCCATTCAGCCACGCCAAGTTTTCCCTGCCTTCAACCTTTATTATCGATTTCTGGTTCAGCGGAATCATTGTCCTGGCCCTGCTGGCGGCGTGGGCCTGGCGCCGACAGGGACAACAGGTGGCGCTGGTTGGTCTGGCCACGCTGGCGTTGTATATCGGTTTGCAACACTTTCAGGCCTGGCAGGCGCGTGATATTGGACGGGAGTATGCCCGGCAGCAGGGGCTGGAACAGGCCGAAGTCCATGCCCTGCCGCAACCCCTGTCGCCGTTTAACTGGAAGATCGTGATCGAGCAACCGCAGCACTATCATGTGAGCTATGTGAACCTGCATCGCCAACAGGTGACACTGGCGCCGCAGGAACAGGCGGGTATGCTCGAGCGCATCAATGCGATCTATCGACCGATGAACCAGCTTAACTGGCAGACCTTACCCCGTTATGGTGAAGGCGCGGCGCATGATCTGGCGCAGAATGTCTGGCAACAGGATGTACTGAAGGATATTCGGGATTTCATGTTGTTCCCGGCTCTCTATCGTATCGAGCAGCGCGAGCAGGGGCTGTGTGCCTGGTTCCAGGATCACCGCTTCATTCTGGGGGATACCCGCAACGTGCCGTTTCGCTTCGGCGCCTGTCGCAACGGCGACAGTGACTGGCAGCTTTACCGCCATCAGGGTGATCGTGTTATTCCGCTATCGCCCTGAGCGGTTATTTGAACAGCGCGAGGATCTCGCCGGCGCTGTTGCGCTTTTTGCCGTTACAGCTGATATAGCGCTGCACCTTGAAACGTTTGTTTTTATTGGCCTGTTGATAGATTTTGCGGGTGTAGGCGGTGTTGTGATTGGAGATCAATACCGGGATGTGCCGTTTCGCGCAGCTTTGGGCAAGATCGGCGAGGTGTTGTTGATCGTCCAGACTGAAGCCGCCGGCGCTGTAGGTGGTGAAGTTGGCGGAAGTCGATAGCGGCACATAGGGTGGATCGCAATAGATCACATCGCCCGCTCTGGCCTGTTGCATGGTCTGTTCAAAATCTGCCAGCAGAAACTCGGCGCGCTGTGCCCGGTGATGAAAGGCGAGCATCTCCTTTTGCGGGAAGTAGGGACGCTTGTAGCGGCCGAAGGGGACGTTGAAGCCGCCGCTGGCATTATAGCGGCACAGGCCGTTGTAGCCATGGCGGTTGAGATAGACGAACAGGGCGGCGCGCAAACGTGGTTCGTCACATTCGTTGAACTGTTCGCGCAGCCGGTAATAGCGTTTTTCCTGGTTGTTGCGCGCAATGAAATATTGCGCGCAATAGTCGATGAATTCGGCACCTTCCTGCTTGAGCAGGTTGTACAGGCTGATCAAATCGGCATTGCGATCGCTGAGCAGATAGCGGTCGTAATCGCTGTTGAGAAACAGCGCGGCGGAGCCGGCAAACGGTTCCACCAGGCGTTTGCCCTCCGGCAGCATCGGGATGATGTGTTCCAGGATCCGGAATTTGTTACCGGCCCACTTGAGAAACGGTCGCCGGGGTGTCGGTCGTGCGGTTCGACCGGTTTTGCGCAGGGGGGCCATGGCGGCGGAGCTGACAGCCATCAGTCCAGCTCCTTGATGAACACCTTGGACTGGCGCTGATAGTTATACAGTTGCTGGCGTTTGACCGGCAGGTTTTTGATATCCCCCGACTTGAAGCCGCGCTCGCGGAACCAGTGCGCCGTGCGGGTGGTCAACACGAACAGTTGCCGCACGCCGAGCTGACGACAGGTCTTCTCCAGGTACTGTAACAGGGCATCCCCCCGGCCCTGGTTACGATAATCAGGATGCACCGCCAGGCAGGCCAGTTCACCCACCTGTTCATCGATGAACGGATACAGGGCGGCGCAGCCGATGATCATGCCGTCGCGTTCGACCACGGTGAAATGATCCACCTCGGTTTCCAGCCGTTCGCGCGAGCGGCGCACCAGGATATCGTCCGTCTCCAGCGGTTTGATCAATTCCAGAATCCCACCGATGTCGTCAATAGTGGCGCGGCGCAGGTCCTCGTAGGGATCGTTGCTGAGAAGGGTACCGCAACCGTCGCGGGTGAACAGCTCCAGCAACAGCGCGCCGTCGGTATGGCGGTTGATAATATGCGCACGCTTGACGTCGTGCCGACAGGCATGCGTGGCACTGCGCAGGGCCTGTTGTTGTTCACTGTTGAGTTTGTTGCTTCCCGCCAGCAGGGTCTCGGCCTTGTCAGGCGTCAGTTCCCGTAACAGCCGTTTGCGGTTGTCGGTAATGCCCTTGCCGTCGATCAGCAGGATCAGTTTGTCGGCCTGTAACTGGCTGGCGGCGGCGGTGGCCACATCCTCGGCACTGAGGTTGAAGACCTCGCCGGTGGGCGAATAACCGATGGGCGAGAGCAGGACCAGATCGTTGTTATCCAGATGCTGGCGAATGGCATCCCGGTCCACCCGGCGGACCTCGCCGGTGTGGCCGTAGTCCACGCCATCGCGCACCCCTAGCGGCTGGGCGGTGACAAAATTGCCCGACACCAGCCGGATGCGCGCCCCGGCCATGGGCGAGTTGGCCACACCCATGGAGAGCAGCGCCTCGATATCCACCCGTACGCTGCCGGCGGCCTGCTTGACGCAATTGAGCGCCGTGGTGTCGGTGATCCGCAGGCCGTTGACATAGACCAGTTCGGCATCCCGTGCCTTGAGACAGGTTTCGATTTGCGGGCGGGTACCGTGCACCAGCACCAGCTTGACCCCCAGGCTGTTGAGCAGGGCCAGATCGTGCACCAGCGGCGCAAACTGCTCATCCGCCAGCATCTCACCGCCAAAGGCGATCACGAACACCTTGCCGCGAAAGGCATTGATATAGGGCGAAGAGTCGCGAAACCAGCGGACAAAATCGGTGTCGGTGGGGGCGGTTTTGGAAGTCATCTGCCGTGTCGGGTCAGGGGTTATTATCTGACGGTAGTATGACATATCGGACAGATACTAGGTACTGGGAACCAGGGCGATGAGCAGTGGGAGTAGTAAAACTCTTCTCCGGCTTTGGGAAGGGCCGAGGGCCGAGTGACGAGGTACGAGGTACGAGGTAGATCCAAACCTGAAGGATGGCAGGCGCTGCTTCGAGGTACGAGTCAGATCAAATCCCGAAGGCGGGCAGGAGCGGCTGCGTCACGAAGGGTCTTGTGTCAGCGCAGGAAATGTCGCGCCAGAGGCGCTTCTACATTGGAATGGCCCAGGGAGAGTTACGAAGTACGGGATGATTCGGCAGGTTGTCGCCAGCGAGACCGATGTTGTTCCTCGTCACTCGTCACTCGTCCCTCGGCCCTGTGTTGTCACCAACTGCTCTGCTTGCGCCAGCGGATGCGCGGGATGAGCAGGCCGAGCAGCAGGCCGCCGAGCAGGACGCCGGCGCCGGCGATGAACCATTCGCGTTTGGCGCGATCCTTGAGCGCCTGGTTTTCCTGGTTGAGGATCTGCAGTTCTTTTTCCAGGGCCACGTTTTTCTGTTGCAGTTCCCGGTTTTCCTTGTCCAGCACGATCGGGCGGGCGGCGACTTCGTTGAGATGATCGAGCCGGGATTCGGCGTCTTCGAGTTTGCCGAGCAGTTCATCGCGCTGGGTGGCCAGTTGGGCGCGTTCGGCCTGTACTTCACTCAGGGCGCTGCGCAGCTTCTCGGTTTCCTCCTGCAGGTTGTTCAGTTTGCGGGTGGCTTCATCCAGTTGCATGGCGGCGGTGGGCTCGCCCATCAGGTACTGGCTGCGGACCCAGCCTTCGGTGCCGTCGCTGGTGCGGACCCGGCTGTAGCCCTCGTCGGTGCTCTCCAGCACTTCCAGTCGGGTGCCGGTCGGGAGGGTCTTGAGGATCTGGTGCGAGTTTCCCTGACCGTTACGCAGAGTAATAACCAGTTTGTCCGACACATACTGATACTCAGCGGCGTGGACGGCGGAAGCGGCGGCACCAAGCAGCGCCAGGGCGATGAAGAACTGTCTCATAGTCGTTTTCTGTCCTGCAGCGGTCTGTATTCTATTTTATTATGGAAGGCATCCCGGATCACGGCCGTCCGGATGGCAATTGTATAGTCTAGCGCGAATTGCCCGGTGCGCGCCAAATCACATTTTGCCGGCCCGGGGAGAGGGGCCTGTCCCGGGGTGGCGGGTGCCGGGCTTGTCATATGGTTGTCATATTGGTCGGCTGTAATGCGTCCATTATGCAAGTACAAATGGTTATTGTCACCGGAGTGTCACGAATCCCATGAGTCAGGATATTACCATCTTGGTCGTCGAGGACGAGGAAGCCATTCGGGAAATGCTCGGGTTTACGCTGCAGCGGGCCGGTTTCACGGTGATCGAGGCCGGTGATGCCCGTGAGGCGAGCGAACGACTGAGCGAGCAGCCGCCGGATCTGGTATTGCTGGACTGGATGCTGCCCGGCATCAGCGGGGTTGAATTTGCCAAACGCCTGCGTCGGGACGAGTCCACACGGGATTTGCCGGTGATCATGCTCACCGCCCGCGGCGAGGAAGAGAGCAAATTGCGCGGCTATGAAGCCGGCATTGACGATTATGTAACCAAACCGTTTTCCACCCAGGAACTGGTGGCGCGGATTCGCGCGGTCCTGCGCCGCAGCAGTGCCGGCCAGGAAGCGTCCGAAACAATCGAGATTGCCGGTTTGACCCTGGATACCGCCAGTCACCGGGTAAGCCTCAATGGCGAAGCCATCAATCTGGGGCCCACGGAATTTCGCCTGCTGCACTTTTTCATGACCCATCCTGAACGGGTCTACAGCCGCGATCAACTGCTCGATCAGATCTGGGGCAATCAGGTGTATATTGAGGATCGGACCGTGGACGTGCATATTCGCCGCCTGCGCAAGGCGCTGGCCCCGCATGGCTTTGACCGGCATGTGCAGACCGTGCGCGGTGCCGGCTACCGGTTCTCAAAACAGGTCTGAGCTATGCATTACAACTGGATCAGCGAACTGTGGCGGATTCTGGCGAGTCTGGCTCTGGCACTGTTTTTTGGCTGGATATTCGACCAGATATTGCTGGCACTTTTACTGGCGGTTTCGCTCTGGTTTGTTATCTATTTTCTGCGTTTGAAGAAGCTGGATCACTGGCTGCGTTTCGATCGCAAACAGGCGCCGCCGCTCTCCAGCGGATTATGGGGTGAGGTTTTCACCGCGATTTACCGTTTGCAGCAACGGGCCCGCAAGCGAAATAAACGCCTGGTCAAGGCGATCAACCGTTTTCGTGAGACCACCGCGGCCTTACCCGACGGGGCGGTGGTACTGCGCGAGGAAGGTGAAATCGAATGGTGGAACGCCGAGGCCGGGCGGCTGTTACGCCTCAACTATCCGCAGGACGTGGGACTGCGACTGGCCAACCTGCTGCGTCACCCGGATGTCTCCGCTTACTGGCAGGGTGAATGGCCGGATGAGCAGGTGACCATTAATTCACCGTATGATGAGTCAATACGACTCAGTATCCGGATGGTCGAGTACGGCAAGAACCAGACCCTGGTGATCGTGCGCGACGTTACCCTGTTCGAGCAGGTCGAGCAGATGCGGCGTGATTTCATCAGCAACATTTCCCATGAATTGCGCACGCCCCTGACGGTGCTAAGCGGTTATATGGAAAGCCTGCTGGAAGAGAACGCCGACGACGAACAAGTGCAACATACCTTCAAGGTGATGCAACAGCAGACCCGACGAATGCAGCAGCTGACCGAAGATCTGATGTTGTTGTCCAGTTACGAGAACCGGCACCGGGAACGCAAGCAGGTCGTGGTTGATGTGCCGCAAATGCTGAGCAGCCTCAGGGAGCAGGCCGAAATCCTCAGCGCCGAACGTAATCACACTATCCTGCTGGAAGCCGAGCCCCGGCTTTGTCTGCTGGGCGAGCAGCGTGAACTGGACAGTATTTTTACCAACCTGGTTGTCAACGCCGTCAATTACACGCCCAGCGGTGGTGCGATTCGCATTCGCTGGTTCGAGGACGACAAGGGCGCCCATTTCGAAGTCAATGACACCGGCATCGGCATCCCCCAGCACCATATTCCACGCCTGACCGAACGCTTCTATCGCGTGGACGAGGGCCGCTCGCGCCATACCGGCGGTTCCGGCCTGGGCCTGGCCATCGTCAAACACGCTATGCAGTGCAATAACGGCAGTTTACGAATCGATAGTGACGTGGGGCGGGGCAGTACCTTTATCTGCGATTTCCCTCCCGAAATTGTTCGTCATGCTGACGAACAGGGACGAGGTACGAGTGACGAAGCCAAAGTATAGTGTGCGTTCTACGCACCATTAACCCGGTCGATACGCACTGATATGCAGGAATAAATCAAAACAGGCGAGGCACCCTATATCTTCACTTATATCGGTAAGGGGCCGGAAGGGGCGACAGTCACCGTCGTGCGCAATCCCCGAGGTCATCAATATGATGTGGTCAGCCCGCGCCCTGGAGCGTATTGGCGATCGTTCCCGGAACATCTGTGAATATGTTATTTACCTGGTCAAGGGCAAGGATGTGCGTCACATCAGCCTGGAGCAGGTCGAGCGGGATGCGAGGAAGGGCTAACTAAGTTAGCAGTTGGCAGTCGGCAGTCGGCAGAAGTCGGCCGGACAAAGCGTCGCGGTGTCCGGCTGTTTTCACCGTTCTGGTGGGAGCGCCCCACGGGCGCGATGCTGGCCGATGGTGGGGTCGCGGTCGTCGCCCGCTCCCACAGCCTCGTCACTCGTCCCTGTTCTATACCGGAAATGCCACCATGTGGTCCAGCGCCAGGCTGACCGTGACCTGTTCACCGATAGCAAAATCATGATGGCTGGGGAACAGGGAGAGTACCTCGGTTTCGTCTTCCAGTTGCAGGGTATACAGAATCTCCGCGCCCTTGAAGGCCCGTTGCAATACCTTGCCCTGTAACGGCCCTTCCGGGTCATAGAGGATATCATCCGGACGCAGCAGCAATTCCACCTCCGTGCCGGGATCCCATTCATAGGCGCGATCGCCGCTGATCGTCCCAAGCGGTGTTTTGACCGTGTCCGGGCTCACCAGCGTTCCCCGAACAAACACCCCCTGGCCGATAAAATCGGCGACAAAACGATTGGCCGGGGAGTGATACAGGTTATAGGCCGTATCCCGTTGCAGGATATGGCCCTCGCTCATGACGCCGATCTGATCGCCCATGGCAAAGGCCTCGTGCTGGTCGTGCGTCACCAGAATACCGCTGGTCCCCTGTTGCTTGAGAATCTGACGCACTTCGTTGCTCAGACGCTCGCGCATATCAATATCGAGATTGGAGAAGGGCTCATCCATCAGGATCAGCTCGGGACGCGGCGCCAGTGCCCGAGCCAGGGCAACCCGCTGTTGCTGGCCGCCGGACAGCTCGTGGATATAGCGATCGCCCATACCCGCGAGGCCGACCACTTCCAGCATTTCATTCGCCAGACGTTTGTACTCGGATTTGCCCAGGTTACGCAGACCGAAAGTAATGTTGGCGCAGACATCCAGGTGCGGGAACAGGGCGTAATCCTGAAACACCATGCCGATATGGCGTTTTTCCGGGGCCAGCGTATAACCGGGGTACGAGATCCGTTGATCGCGCAGACGGACTTCCCCCGCATGCAATGGCTGAAAGCCGGCGATGGCACGCAGGGCCGTGGTTTTGCCACAGCCGCTGGGGCCCAGCAGACAGACCAGATCCCCCTGGTTGACATGCAGGTTCAGGTTTTCAACGGCAGTCACGCCGCGATGACGGCATTCGACATTTTTCAGTTCGAGCAGCGGATGGTCCACGTAACACCCTGATATTCCAACATTTCAGGGGCGCATCATAGCAGATTCATCGGCCCGGGTAAGCCTGCAAACCGGCCATTGGCACCGAATCCGGCCGAAGTGTCATAAAAACTTCATCCTTTGTTAACGCGGCTGTAAGAGATGACCAACAAACTCATCCCCGTTCATTTGCACACAACACGTGTTGCGTTGTTACAACAAAACTTTTGGGGAAGAGACATGAAAAAGAAACTGATTTCACTCGCAGTTGCAAGCGCGTTGCTTACGCCGATTCTGGCGCATGCGGATGGCCCGCAGGTCTATGGCCGGGTTCACCTGTCTTACGGCAGCGTTGATAATACTGCGGATAAATCCACTGCTACACCGAGTACCACAGACAATATTCAGCTGCGCAGTCATGCCTCGCGTTTCGGCGTCAAGGGTTCTCGCGATTTCGGTAACGGCCTGTCCGGTATCTACAAGCTGGAATGGCAAGTGAACCCGGACAGTGATGGCGCTGATGATGATGGTATCGAACGTCGCAACCAGTATGTCGGTCTGAAGGGCGACTGGGGGCAGTTCCGATTTGGTCGTCATGATACGCCGATGAAAATGGCCAACGGCGAATTCGATCTGTTCAGCGATACCGATGCGGATGTCAAGAAGGCCGGCGATCAGGACGGTCAAAATCGCGTCGACAACGTCGTGGCTTACCTCGGCAAGTCCGGTAATTTGAAATACGCCATCGCGCTGGTACCTGGCGAAGGCGACGGTGTCACTGCCGGTGATAGCGCGGCGGATACCATTTCCGCTTCACTGACCTACGAATCCGGTCCCCTGTTCGTTGCCCTGGCCCAGGATTCCCATGACGACACTGCTGGTCAGGCTGAGAACAGCATGACCAGTCTGACCGGTATCTACAAGATGGGTAACATGCAGGTTGGCGTGCTGTGGCAATCCGGTGTCGAAGGAGCCGCAGCTACTGGCGAGGATGAAGACTGGCTGGGCGTGCACTTCAGCAGCAAGTTTGCAGGCAGCAACAAATTCAAACTGCAATATATCATGGTTGAAGATAACGCAACTACAGCGCGTGAAGGCACGTTGATGGCAGTGGGTGTCGATCACAAGTTCGACAAGAAAACCACCGGCTATGTGATGTATTCCAGTCTTGAAGAGGATCTGGGCGGTGTCAGCGATGTTGAGAACAACTTCCTGGGTGCTGGCCTGAAACTCAAGTTCTGAGCCGGACTGATGGATAAAGAAAAAATCTGAGCAGGGATAAGGTTGAGACAGGGACGTCTCCGTCGCTCAAAAGTGAGAGTAGTTGTGCTTAAGTACCCTGACGTGTGAGAGCGTCAGGGTTTTTTATGTCTGTTTTTCGTAAAAAGAGAAAAACGCAGAGGGTCGCTCTCGGCGTCCTGCCTCCCACGACACTTGTACATCCGTGTACATCGCGCAAAGACGCAGAGGATCGCAGAGAATCAAAATTAATTTGGCCCGATCGTACAGACCATGCCAGAAAAATGATTTAACCACCGAAACACGGAAGTGGTAGGCCGGACATAGCAACGCGGTGTCCGGCAATCGGCGGTGTTGCCCGATACCGCTTCGCTTTATCGGGCCTACGACTGTTTGAAAAAGGCGCTTGTTCAATTGTCTTTCAGTAACCGCCGCCATTTCTGTGCCTGTTCGGGATCGGCGGCAATACCGAACTTGCCCTGCTCGTAAGTCATGGCCAGCGCGCGAATGGCGTCCGGGTTTCCCTGCCGGGCCGCTTTTTCCCACCAGGTGAGGGCTTCGCTGACCTGACGGGCGGTACCTCTGCCGTAGGCGAGCATGACGCCGAGGTTGTATTGCGATTCGGCATGGCCCACCTCGGCCGCCTGGCGCCACCAGTAGATTGCATCCTTGGGGCTGGGATAAATGCCACGGCCTTCGGCATACAGCAGGCCCAGGTTGTAAGCGGCATCGACACTGCCATACTGGGCCGCGCGCTTGAACCAGTCCATCGCCGTGCGGCCGTCCTGTTCCACACCCTTGCCCTGCATGTACAGCAGGCCAATGTTAAACAGCGCGTCGGGATCGTTCTTTGCCGCCAGGGGTTCCCACAGTTCACGCGCCTGCTCGTAATCGCCCGCCTCGTAGGCCTGCCGACCCTCCTCCAGCGGCCCGGCGCTGGCCACCGAGACAAACAGGCCAAGCAGGCAGGGAAGAAGACATCGAATCGACAATAACCGCATGCACCGTCTCCTGAATACAGATACTTTATTATAGCGACCATGGGAAGGGGGAACTTTATAGTATTTCACCACAGAGGACGCCGAGGTCACAGAGAAATCACTATCTTCCATTTCGTGGAGGTCATGGTGCGTGGAACGCACCCTGCATAGTGTATAGCGTTTGGCAGGTTTGTATCAGATTCTCGGTAGGAGCGGCTTTGCCGCGATAAGTATGAGTCGCGCTGGAAGCGCTCCTACAATGTGCATTATCCATGTGACCGACAAACAGTCTGGCAGGGTGCGTTCATGTAAACTATTCTGCTTTACGTCCTGCGCGTTATTTCCAGTGCCGTTGATAAATACTTCAACCTTAACGCCGCTGCGGCTCCAGCTCGGTCGGTACGGCCAGCAGATGCTCGAGCAGGGCCTTCTGGCTGTGCAGGCGGTTTTCCGCCTCTTCCCAGACCACGCTGTGCGGGCTGTCCATGATCTCGGCGGTGACTTCCTCGCCGCGATGAGCCGGCAGACAATGCATGAAAATGGCATCCTTGTTGGCCAGTGACATCAGCTGACTGTTGACCTGGAAGGCTTCGAACTGTTGCTTGCGCAATTCCTGTTCCTCTTCCTGACCCATGCTGGCCCAGACATCGGTGGTGATCAGAGCCGCGCCCCGGGCGGCGGCTTCGGGATCATTGCTGATCGTGATCCGATCGCCCGCGGCGGCGACGATCTCGGGATCCGGCTCGTATCCGGCGGGAGTGGCGATCTGCAACTGAAAATCGAACTGGCGCGCGGCATTGATATAGGAATGGCACATGTTGTTGCCGTCCCCGATCCAGGCCACGGTCTTGCCCCGGATGGCCCCGCGATGCTCGCGAAACGTCTGCATATCGGCCAGCAGCTGGCAGGGATGATAGAGATCGGTCAGGGCATTGATCACCGGGACCTGCGAGAATTCGGCAAAGCGCTGCACGGTATCGTGGGCGTAGGTGCGGAGCATGATGATATCCACCATGCGCGACAGGACCCGGGCGCTGTCTTCCACCGGCTCACCGCGACCGAGCTGGGTGTCGCGCGGCGACAAGAAGATCGCGTGGCCGCCGAACTGGGCCATGCCGGTTTCGAACGAGACGCGGGTGCGGGTGGAGGATTTATCAAAGATCATCCCCAGCACCTTGTTCTTCAGCGGTTCGTACACGGCACCGCGGTGCTGCATCTGTTTGAGTTCGATGGCCCGATCGATGATCTGATCGAGCACATGGCCTTCAATATCCAGCAGGGTCAAAAAGTGTTTCACCATCATTGCTTTTCCTCTTGCGGCGCGATCTCAGGCCAGAAAGCCCTGAATCAGTTCACTCACGCCATTGATAATCTGTTCGGCTTCTTCATCGCTGAGTATCAGCGGCGGCAGCAGGCGCAGCACGTTGCCGGCGGTGACATTGATCAGCAGCCCCTTGTCCAGAGCCTGTTGCATCAGTTCCCCGCAGGGCCGATCCAGTTCCACGGCCAGCATCAGGCCCTTGCCCCGGCACTCGACAACCCCCGGGGTTTTCGCCAGCGATTCGTACAGCCGGTTCAGCATGTGCTGCCCCAGCCAGCCGGCCCGCGCGGCCAGATGTTCGCGTTCGATTGTTTCGATCACCGCCAGGGCCGCGGCACAGACCAGTGGGTTACCGCCGTAGGTACTGCCGTGCTGACCGGGCTGGAACAAATCGGCCGCCCGGCCCCGGGCCAGGCAGGCCCCGATGGGCACGCCGTTACCCAGGCCCTTGGCCAGGGTGATGATATCCGGCTGAATCCCGCTATGCTGAAAGGCGAACCACTGGCCGGTGCGGCCCATGCCGGTCTGGATTTCGTCGGCGATCAGCAGCCAGTCGTGCGCATCGCACAGACCGCGTAACTGCGGCAGGTAGTCGTCGGTGGGAATCCGGATCCCCCCTTCACCGGTGATCGGCTCGACCATGATCGCGACGATGTCATCCCGTTGCGCGGCCAGCTGTTCGATGGCGCTCACATCGTTATAGGGGACATGCACAAAGCCGGGCACCAGCGGCTCAAAGCCGGCCTGCACTTTCGGGTTGCCGGTGGCGGTCAGGGTCGCCATGGTGCGGCCGTGGAAGCTGCCGTCCATGACCACGATGGTCGGCGTCTCGATCTGTTTTTGCCGCCCGTGCAGACGCGCCAGCTTGATCGCCGCCTCATTGGCCTCGGCGCCGGAATTGCAGAAAAAGGCGTTGTCCATCCCGGCAATCGCGGTCAGCTTCGCGGCCAGCGCCTCCTGTCGGGCGATGTGATACCAGTTAGAGGTATGCACCAGCGTGCGCGCCTGCTCGGCGATGGCGTCGGCAATCGCCGGATGCGCGTGCCCCAGCCCGCAGACCGCGACCCCGCTCAGCGCGTCGAGATAAGCGCGCTCCTCGGTATCCCACAGCCACGCCCCTTCACCCCGGACAAAGGTGACAGGCAGCGGCGCATAATTGTGCATCAGATGATCGGCCATTTTTCAGGTTCCGCTAATTTACCGGTTCAGGAAAATAAAACGGCAGCCCTGCGCGGACTGCCGGAAAACCGTTAATTCTAGTGCGACTCTGCCCGAAGTCAAACGATACTGTCTTGTGGGAATATAATTGGTACAGTTTTTGTGTAGCTTTATTGCGGTAGAGGGGATCGGCGATAAGCGCTCGGCCGGGTTACTATATCCTGTCAGGCGAGGCAGAACGGGACTAGAACCGTTCAGGTACGGTCTGAGAGTGCCAGCTACTGTCTGCTGATTACAGTTGAGGTGGCGACATTATCCACATTTCCAATCGGGCTCTGCAAATTCGGATACACCGGTCGGAGTTGTATGGCCGGATACTGTCATCTGTCGGGTGTTGTGGGGTCGTTACCCAAAAGATTATAAAAAGGACGGCCCTGTTGCAGGACCGCCCCTGTCAACCCGATGTTGTGTTGATATCGGGTTCAGCCGCTGAAGTTCTGGTTCACGAAATCCCAGGTTACCAGGTTCCAGAAGTTCTCAAG
This sequence comes from Thiohalophilus sp., assembly GCF_034521165.1. Taxonomy (NCBI): domain Bacteria; kingdom Pseudomonadati; phylum Pseudomonadota; class Gammaproteobacteria; order Thiohalomonadales; family Thiohalophilaceae; genus Thiohalophilus; species Thiohalophilus sp. The sequence continues at coordinate 325,416 of NZ_JAXHMV010000002.1, read as the reverse complement.
GTACTTCGGACGGGCGTTGCGGTAGTCGATGTAATAGGCATGCTCCCATACATCCGCGGTTAACAGCGGTGTTTTGCCGTCAGTCATAGGGTTGCCGGCATTGGAGGTATTGACGATCTCGACGGAACCGTCAGGGTTTTTGACCAGCCAGGTCCAGCCGGAACCAAAGTTACCCACACCTGAGGCATTGAACTTCTCCTTGAAGGCCTCAAATGAGCCGAAGGCCTGGTTAATGGCATCGGCGATCGCACCGGTAGGTTCGCCGCCACCATTGGGGCTCAGGCAGTTCCAGTAGAAGGTGTGGTTCCATACCTGGGCGGCCTGGTTAAAGATACCGCCGCTGGCCTTCTTGACGATGTCCTCCAGGGACATGTCTTCGAATTCGGTTCCGGGGATCAGTTCATTAAGTTTATTCACATAGGCGGCATGGTGCTTGCCATGATGGTATTCGAGAGTCTCGGCCGAGATGTGCGGTTCGAGGGCATTCTTGGGATAGGGGAGATCGGGCAGTTCATGTTTCATCAATAGCACTCCTTTTCGCGCTTTCTGGTTCGGATAAATGCCAGGGTTGGATTAAGTGTAGACCTTCTGCGTGGACCGCTTAGGCCTATTCAGAATATTCCGTAGTATTTTAGTAAATAATCTTGGACAAAGTCTAACTCTTGCAAGCCCTCTCCATCAATGGCTCTGGTACCATCGTGCGTATGGATCCGATCAGCCTCAGTATTTTTTCCAGTCGGCTCAATGCCGTCAGCGATGAGATGGGTGCCGTGCTGCAACGTGCGGCGTTTTCACCCAATATTCGCGATCGGCTTGATTTCTCCTGCGCCATTTTTGATGCCGGTGGACAGTTGTGCGCCCAGGCGGCGCATATTCCGGTGCACCTGGGCAGCATGGCCTATGCCATGGCCGATATCGTGCGCCGGATCGATTGGCAGCCGGGCGATATGGTGATCGTCAACGACCCCTATCTGGGCGGCACCCATCTGCCCGATGTGACGGTCATCGCGCCCCTGTTCGTGGCCGATGAGCTGCTGGCCTTTGTCGCCAACCGCGCGCATCATGCCGACATCGGCGCCGAATCGCCGGGGTCCATGCCGATCTCCGGCTCCCTGGAGGAAGAGGGGATGGTACTGGCCCCGACCAAACTGGTCAGAGCGGGGCAGCTGGATAGCGCGTTTCTGGACAGTATTCTGCGCCGGGTACGCAACGGCACGGCCGGACGCGGCGATTTCGCCGCCCAGATGAGCGCCAACCGCGTCGGCCTGGCACGGCTTGCCGAACGGGTTGAGGCGCTGGGGCCGGCGGCGTTTGCCCGCGGACTGGTCGAGCTGAACGAGTATGCCGAACGCCTCGCCAGCGAGGCCCTGCGGGTGATCCCCGACGGCGAATACCGGTTTGTCGATTATCTGGACGATGACGGGCTGGGGCATCGCGATCTGGCCATCGCCGTCACACTGCAGGTGAACAACGGGACCGTCGCGGTCGATTTTGCCGGCACCGCGCCGCAGACACCCGGCAATGTGAACTGCCCCCTGTCGGTGGCGGCTGCTGCGGTCTATTACGTCTTCCGTTGCCTGATGCCGGAGTACACCCCGGCCTGTGCCGGGAGTTTCCGCCCGATCAGACTCGATGCGCCCGAAGGCTGTCTGGTCAATGCCCGGCGCCCGGCTGCCGTGGCCGCCGGCAACGTGGAGACCAGCAGCCGTATCGTGGATGTCGTCATGGGGGCCCTGGCCGAAGCCCTGCCGGAGCAGATCCCCGCCGCCAGCCACGGCAGCATGAACAACCTGGCCATGGGATATGCGGGGGGCCATGCCGGCGAGCTCGGAACACCGGGCTGGGACTATTACGAAACCATCGGCGGCGGCATGGGCGCGGGGCGCCACGGCGGCGGCCTGTCCGGCATCCAGACCCACATGACCAACACCCGCAATACGCCGCTGGAAGTGCTCGAATCCAACTATCCCCTGCGCCTGCGCCGCTACGCCCTGCGCACCGGCTCCGGCGGCGCGGGAGCGCGCCGCGGCGGCGACGGCCTGATCCGCGAATTCGAATTCCTCGCCCCGGCCTCGGTCACGCTGTTAACCGAACGACGCACCCACGCCCCCTGGGGTCTCGAAGGCGGCGAGCCCGGGCAGCCGGGCATCAATCGCCTCAACGGACAGCCGTTGCCCGGCAAGATCAATATCAGCGTCAAGGCTGGAGATATTCTCACCATTGAGACGGCCGGCGGGGGCGGATATGGGCAACGCAGGGCCGAGGGACGAGTGACGAGGGACGAGGAAAAGCAGTAACGATAAGGGCGGGAGAAACAATCAGGCTGTAGTGGTATTTCTCCGAATATTTATGACAAAGTAATTTAATTCAAACTTTGAAGGATGAATGAGGGGTTTCCTCGTCACTCGTCCCTCGGACCTGTTTTTTTTGAGGGACGAGGTAAAATATTAACCACCAAGTCACGAAGACACGAAGAATAACAAGCTTTTTGAAACTTTGTGGAATGGTACGATGCGCAGCTTCGTGCCGTGTTAGTCTCTGGCAGTTGTTTATGGTGACAAGGCACTGACTTTAATTTGAGCAGGGCGTGAATGAGTTTTCCTCGTCACTCGTCCCTCGTAACTCGGACCTGTTTTTTGAGTGACGAGGAAAAACATTAACCACCAAGACGCGAAGACACGAAGGAAAACAAATTGTTCTCTATATCCACGAGCTTTCGGATTTTCTGATCATGTGTGAGTAGAAGAGACATACTGTTATTCTGGCAGATGGTCTTTGGGAAGCGTCTCTGATAAAAAGATATTGATTTTAATTGAGGGTCGGGAATGTGGTGTTTCCTCGTCACTCGTCCCTCGTAACTCGGACCTGTTTTTATATGTGTGGCATTTGCGGCGAATTAAGACTCGACGGTCAACCGGCGCAACCAGAGACGGTCAAGCGGATGCTGCCGGCGTTGGTGCGGCGCGGGCCGGATTTTGAAAATCACTGGTCGAATGAGCAGATCGCTCTCGGTCATCGGCGGCTGGCGATCATCGATCTGTCCGAACGCTCCAACCAGCCGCTGGTGGATCGCGAACTGGGGATGGTGCTGGTGTTCAACGGCGCCATCTATAACTACCGCGAGCTGCGCGCCGAGTTTATCCGTGAAGGGTATTCATTTTCTTCCGACGGTGATTCGGAAGTCATCCTCAAGGCGTATCACAAGTGGGGCGAACGTTGTCCCGAGTATCTGCATGGCATGTTCGCCTTCGCCATCTGGGATTTGAATCACCGGACGTTGTTCCTGGCCCGGGATCGCATGGGCATCAAGCCGCTCTATTATTCACTGGACAAGCACCGTCTGCTGTTTGCCTCCAACCTGCAGGCGATTCTGGCGGCCGGTGGCGTGGATACCGACGTGGATCCGGTGGCGCTGCATCACCAGTTTACCCTGCACGGCGTGGTCCCGGCGCCGCACACTATATTAAAGGGCGTGCGCAAGCTGGTGCCCGGGACTTCCATCACCTTCACCCATGGCGAATCACCACGCGAGCGCCGTTACTGGCATTTAAAAGCCCGGCGGCCGGCGCAAGCGTTGAGCGAAGCCGAGTGGACCGGCGCGATTCACGATGCGCTGCGCGATGCCGTGCGCAAGCGGCTGGACGTGGCCGATGTGCCGGTCGGGGTGTTGCTCTCCGGCGGGCTGGATTCCAGTTTGCTGGTGGCCTTGCTGGCCGAGGCGGGGGTGAAGGATCTGCGCACCTTTTCCATTGGTTTCGAGGACCAGCCCGAAGAGAAGGGCAGCGAGTTCGAATACTCGGATCAGGTGGTGGAACGCTACCGGACCCGGCACCAGAAATATCATATTCCCAACGAAGAGGTCCTGCCGCGCCTGCCCGAGGCGGTGGCACAAATGGCCGAGCCGATGTTCGGCCAGGATGCGGTAGCCTTCTACCTGCTGGGCGAACGGGTCTCGCAGGAAGTGAAGGTGGTGCAGAGCGGCCAGGGCGCGGACGAGGTGTTCGCTGGCTATTTCTGGTATGGGCAGATGCAGCAGGATACCGAAGGCAGCGACGTGGAGCGCTTTGCCCGCTATTACTTCGATCGACCGCACAGCGAGTTCAACGAGATGGTCACCGAGTCCTGTCGCGGGACGGATGTCACCTCGCAGACCATTGCCGCGTTGCTGGGCAAGCCACAGGCCGACGAGTTCATCGATCGGGTGCTGCGCATGGATGTCACCACGTTAATCGTCGACGATCCGGTCAAGCGGGTGGACAACATGACCATGGCCTGGGGGCTGGAGGCGCGGGTGCCGTTTCTGGATCACCAGCTGGTGGAACTGGCCGCGCAGATGCCGCCGGAGCTCAAGCTGGGTAACGGCCCGGGTGGCGAGGGGCCCAAGCATATTCTCAAGCGGGTGGCCCGCGGCCTGGTGCCCGACAGTGTGATCGACCGGCCCAAGGGCTATTTCCCCATGCCGGCGCTCAAATACGTGCGCGGCGAATTCCTCGATTTCATGCGCGAACTGGTCAATTCCGACGCCTGCCGGGCACGGGGAATCTACCAGCGGGAGTACGTGGACAAGCTGCTGGCGGCGCCGGATCAACACTTTACGGCGCTGCGCGGCAGCAAGCTCTGGCATATGGCCCTGCTGGAACTGTGGTTTCAGATCCACGTCGATCCCTTGAAAAACGGCTGAGCCGGCAGCATGTGTAAAAACACAGGCCGCTTTTATACCAGAGTATTTTGCTATGGTATTTTCGCGGCAAACCGGTTATATTAGGTAACACTGATTTTAGTGGCGCGTCCCAGGCGGCGTGGCCGACCACAAATGCCAATATCGAGGTGCGAGTAATGGATGCATTGGAACGAATCGACGACATCGTCAAAAAGAACCCGGTTGTGATCTTTATGAAAGGCACACCCACCATGCCCCAGTGCGGCTTCTCCAGCCGGGCGGCCCAGGCGCTGATGGAATGCGGCAAGGAATTTGCCCACGTCAATATCCTGACCGATCCGGAAATCATGGAAAACCTGCCCAAGTACCAGAACTGGCCGACCTTCCCGCAGATCTACATCAACGGCGAACTGATCGGCGGCTGCGACATCACCCTGGAAATGTACCAGAAGGGTGACCTGCAGAAGGCGGTGGGTGAAGCCGTCCAGTAACGGCCAACGCCGTGCGCACGACCCCAAACCCGGCCCCGGCCGGGTTTTTTTTATCCAGCACTTTTTGGCGTTTCTGGAAAAGAAACGCAAAGGACGCAAAGACGCGGAGTTCGCAAAGGAAATACATAAATTGGTCCGCTATAAATCGTAGGTCGGATCAAGCGAAACGGATCCGGCAATTTCTTGGCTGTAAGAGGTCTTGCTGTACAAGGTGGCTCCGCTAACGCTTGAGCCACCCTACAACTCCATAATAAATAACTTTGCGTTCTTCGCGTCTTTGCGTCCTTTGCGTTATTTTCAGCAATCTATCTATTCATTTTCAGCCTGGTTTCAGCTTGACCGCCTAGACTGTGTCCCCAGAGTCAGGAGGTGGTTTTGATGAATACAGAGAAAGAAGTCCGGGTCTGGGACGTTTTTGTGCGGTTTTTTCACTGGGCGCTGGTGCTGAGTTTTATGCTCGCCTATCTCAGCGAGGATGAGTGGCTGGGGTTGCATACTTTTGCCGGCTATAGCGTGCTGCTGTTGATCGGCTTGCGACTGATCTGGGGGCTGATCGGCACGCGCCATGCCCGCTTCAGTGATTTTGTCAAACGCCCCGCCGAGATCAAGCAGTATCTCAAAGAGGTGTTCCTGTTGCGACCCAAACGTTACCTGGGCCACAACCCGGCCGGCGGCGCTATGATCGTGTTGATGCTGATCGCGTTGCTGGTGACAACATTGAGCGGGCTGGCAACCTATGCGGTGGAAGAGGGCGCGGGGCCGTTGTCTGGCTGGATCGCGCACGAAGCCGCAGGCTGGAAAGCCGTTGAGGATGTCCACGAGTTTTTCGCCAACTTCACCCTGTTGCTGGCATTGATCCATGTGGCGGGTGTATTACTGGAAAGTCTGCTGCATCGGGAGAACCTGGTGCGGGCGATGTTCACCGGCAAGAAATCATTGCATATCGATCAATAGAGTAAGGAGAGTCATCATGCGTTATAAATCAATAGTATTCAGCCTGCTGGCCGCCGGCGGGATTGGTATCCTTGCCAGCCAGGGAATGGATACCATGGACGCCGCCCGGGCGGATGATAAACTGGATTACAGAGAGGCCCGGGAATTGCGTCAGCAGGGTAAAATTCTCTCTCTGCAGGAAATTTTGAAGCAAGTCGAAAAAGACTATCCCGGTCAGGTTATCGAGACCGAGCTGGAGCGTGAAGACGGCAGCTATATCTATGAGCTGGAGATTCTGACCGAAAAGGATCGGGTCATCGAATTGAAAGTGGATGCCGCCAGCGGCGAGATTCTGAAAATCGAGGAAGAGGACTGAGACTTGCGACTGTTACTGGTCGAGGATGAAACGCAACTGGCCGAGTCGCTCAAGGCGAAGCTGGTCGACGCCGGATATGTCGTCGACCTGGCCCATGACGGGGTCGAGGGTGAATACCTGGGCCGGGAGTTTGAGTACGACACCATCATTCTCGATCTGGGCCTGCCGCAGCGCAGCGGCCTGGATGTCTTGCAAAACTGGCGCGAGGCCAGAATCACCACGCCGGTGTTGATCCTGACCGCGCGGGACAGCTGGCAGGACAAGGTGACCGGACTGCAGAACGGTGCGGATGATTATCTGACCAAGCCGTTTCACGGCGAAGAGTTACTGGCCCGGGTACAGGCCCTGATCCGCCGACGCTATCAGTCGGCTGGCGCCCAACTCGAAGGCCAGGGCTGGCTGCTGGATGAAGAGACCCAGACCGTGAGTAACGGTGAACAGAACTTCCAGTTAACCGGTACCGAATACCGCCTGCTACGTTATTTCATGCTCAATCCGGGCAAGGTGCTGTCCAAGACGCGACTCACCGAACACGTGTATGAAATGGATGCGGATCGGGACAGCAATGTCATCGAGGTTTATGTCCGTCGCCTGCGGGATCGACTGGGCAAGGACATTATTCAGACCCGGCGTGGCCAGGGCTATATCTTCGCGCCATGATATTCCGTTCCCTGCGTGCCAATCTCAATCTCGGTCTGCTGGTGACCATCATTGTGCTGGCTGTTGTGCTCTGGGCCCTGATTGGTCTCGCGGCTGAAAAGATTACGGGTGAATATATCCAGAGCCGGTTGAAACATGATGCCGAAAGCCTGCTGGTTGCCTGTCATTTCGATAACGACGGGCAACTGGTACTGGATGAGAAAAAAATCCAGAATATCTATCATCAACCTTTTTCAGGCCACTATTTCATCATTCAGGCCGGCAATAAAACGCACTATTCCCGTTCGCTGTGGGATGAAACATTAACCGTCCCGGATATCGGTAATACGAACAAGGTGGCAATCAGTCAGCAGAGCGGTCCACGTAATCAATCATTGCTCGTTCGCCAGCAGCGTTATGAAAAACAGGGTCAGGATTTATTGATTGTGACCGCCGAGGATGTCTCGCACATCTACGCGGAAATACACGGGTTTCAGAAACAGTTCGGCGCCTCGATTCTGCTGATTATTGTCGTCTTGCTCGCGGCACAGAGCGCGATTATCCATTTTGTCATGCGACCGGTTCGCCAGGCGCAACAGGCCATTGGCCAGCTTGAATCCGGGCAGGCCAGCCAGCTGCCCGAGAATGTCCCCACCGAAGTGTTGCCGCTGGTCAGGGAAGTCAACCGGCTGTTGCAGCGTCAGCAACAGCGACTGGAACGTTCCCGGCATGCCATGGGCGATGTGGCGCATGCCATCAAAACACCCCTGGCCCTGATCCATCAGTGGTATGAATCCCTCGATGATTCGGAACAACAACGCCATGCACGGGTGTTGCAGCAGATCCGGCAAATCCAGCAACGGGTCGACAGCGAACTCAAACGGGCCCGTCTGGCCGGTGACAGGCGTAGCCACAAACGATTTGACCTGCAACAGGATCTGCCACCGCTACTTGATACGCTGCAGCGCCTGTATCAGGACAAACCGGTCGAACTCGAGCTACAGAACGCCGAGGATGCTCTGCTGCCGCTGGAGAAGGAAGATGCCACCGAACTGCTGGGTAACCTGCTGGACAATGCCTGGAAGTGGACCCATAGCCGCATTCGTCTTGAATTTTCCGAACAGGATAACAGCCTGCGTATCAGCGTCGAAGACGACGGCCCCGGCATCGAACCGCAACAGGCCACCAGCCTGCTGCAACGCGGCCAACGCCAGGACGAAACCGTCAGCGGCCACGGCATCGGCCTGTCCATCGTCAAACAAATCGTCGAAAGCTACCACGGCACCCTGCAACTGGATCGCAGCGAACAGCTCGGCGGGTTGCGGGTTCTCGTACAGGTGCCACTTTTAGACATTTCTGATCAGTAACGCAAAGGGCGCAAAGACGCGGAGGACGCAAAGGAAATATATTAATTGGTCCGCTTTAAACCGTAGGCCGGATCAAGCGAAGCGGATCCGGCAACTTCTTGGTCTAACAGGTTTTGCTTTATAAAGGTGGCTCCGCTAATGCTTGAGCCACCCTACAACTTTATAATAAATAACTTTGCGTCCTCCGCGTCTTTGCGTTCTTGGCGTTATTTCCACCACCCTGAAGAAGTGGTCACTCTGGCTGGCTTAAGCTATCCCAGCGGTTGACGATGTCGCAGAACAGTTCGGCGGTGCGTTCGGCATCGTAAACGGCGGAGTGGGCTTCGTTGTTGTCCCATTCGATCCCGGCGGCTTTGGCGGCGCGGGCCAGGACGGTCTGGCCGAAGGCGAGTCCGCCCAGGGTGGCGGTGTCGAAGGTGCTGAACTGGTGAAAGGGGATTCTCTTGAAACCCTGGCGGTTGGCGGCCGCCTTGATGAAGCCGAGATCGAAAAACGGGTTGTGCCCGACCAGAATCGCCCGGCTGCATTGCTGAATCCGGATTATCTCGGCGATGGGCTCAAAAATCAGCTCCAGGGCCTCGGCTTCCGGTTTGGCCATGCGAAACGGATGGTAGGGATCGATGCCGGTGAACTCCAGCGCCTTGGGATCCAGCTGTGCGCCTTCAAAGGGCTCAACATGACAGGCAATGGTTTCGGCCGGCTCGACCTTGCCCTCGCGATTCATGATGATGGGCACAGCGGCGACCTCGAGCAGGGCGTGGCTGTGACAATCGAATCCGGCGGTTTCCACGTCGACCACGACGGGTAGAAAACCACGAAAGCGTTTGGAAATACGGGACATCGGACAGCCTTGAACATTGCAGGGTAATAGCGGCAGTGCGTATTATCACAGTTTCGTTGCAGCCAGGAAAGAGACGGGGCGGGTTTTTCATGAAACAGGTCTATTTCGGTATTTCGCGTATTGTCACGGCGGCTTTGCTGTTGTTGACACTTGGTGTTGCTCAGGCCGGGGAACAGCAGGGTATATTGTGGGAAATCACTCCCGAATCGGGCCAGGCGAGCTATCTGCTCGGCACTATTCACAGCGAGGATCCCCGCGTAACCCGGTTACCTCCACCGGTACAGAAGCGCTTTGATCAGTCGGACATCTTTTGTGCCGAAATGAAAATGGACGCGGCCACGCAGATCCGGATGAGTCAGGGCATGATGTATCTCGATGGCCAGAAACTGGACGAGCAGATCGATCGTGAACTGTATAACAAAACGGAGTCCTTGATCGCGAAGTACGGAATTCCAGGGCAAATGGTGCCCATGCTCAAACCCTGGGCGGCCGGCTTGCTGCTGAGTGTTCCCAAACCCGAATCGGGCAGGTTTCTCGATTATGTGTTGTATCAAACCGCGCAGGAACAGGGTAAGCAATTGTGTGGTCTGGAAGCCCCGGAAGAAGTCATCGAGCTGTTTGACAACACGCCGCTGAAAACCCAGATCAATCTGTTGCGGGTCGCGGTTCGCGAACACCGCCATCTGGAAGAAATGGTCGAGGAAATGCTGCAGATTTACCTGGCGCGCGATCTCGATGGCCTGCTGGAATACAGCGAACGGGAACTGGAAAAATCAGGCAAGGACGTCAGCGCGCTGGTCAACGACAGTCTGATCGAACAACGTAACCGCAACATGCTGGAAACCATGCAGGCGCAGCTGGCAAAAGGTAACGCCTTTATCGCCGTCGGCGCCCTGCACCTGCCCGGCGACGTCGGCCTGTTACGCATGCTCGAAGCACAGGGTTATCGGGTCAAGGCCGTCTATTAACTGCAGTTCTTAGTTCTTAGTTCTTATAACTCAGAGTGTAGGCCGGACATAGCGCGAGCGGTGTCCGGCAGCTTGAGGTTGCCCGATACCGCTGCGCTTTATCGGGCCTACGACTTAGACCCTGGTCCCGGTTTTTATCAGATTGGTGGGAGCGCCCCACGGGCGCGATTGCCGGGCGATGGTGGGGTCGCGGTCGTCGTCGCTCCCGGCGTCCTGCCTACCGCGACATTAGCACTTCCCTGTGCGTCGCCCGCTCCCACAGGTAAAGGCAGTTCTTGGTACTTAGTACTTAGTACTTAGAACTAAGTACTAAGAACTAAGAACTTAGAACTTAGAACTCAGCACTCAGCACTCAGCACTCAGCACTAATCTTTCATCCGCCAGTGAACCGTTTGTCCGGCACGCAGCGGAATCAACTCTTCCTCGCCAAATTTCATGCTGCTGGCCACTGTCCAGTCTTCGCGGATCAGGGTGATGCGATTGCTGTTGCGCGGCAGGCCGTAAAAATCGGCGCCGTAGTGGCTGGCAAAGCCTTCCAGCTTGTCCAGTGCACCGGCTTCCTCGAAGGCTTCGGCATACAGCTCCAGCGCGGCATGCGCGGAGTAGATCCCGGCGCAACCGCAACCCGATTCCTTGGCATGGCGCGGATGCGGGGCGCTGTCGGTGCCGAGGAAGAACTTGCCCGTGTCGCTGATGGCCGCCTTGAGCAACGCCTGGCGGTGTTGTTCGCGCTTGAGAATCGGCAGGCAGAAGTGGTGTGGATTCATGCCGCCGCGGAACATGGCATTGCGGTTCATCAACAGATGGTGCGGGGTGATGGTGGCGCCCAGGTTATCGGGACCGGCATGGACGAACTCGGCGGCCTGGCGGGTGGTGATGTGTTCCAGCACCACCTTGAGTGTCGGGAACCGCTCGAGTAACGGCCGCAGGGTGCGATCGATATACACCGCCTCGCGATCGAAGATATCGATGTCCGGTTCGGTGGCCTCGCCATGAATCAGTAACGGCAGCCCGGTTTGCGCCATTGCCTCGATGGCGTCCCAGGTTTTCTCGACCGCCGTGACACCCGCCGCCGAGTTGGTGGTGGCACCCGCGGGATAGAGCTTCACGGCATGCACATCCGGATGTCCGGCGGCTTTGCGGATTTCCTCCGCCGTGGTGTCATCGGTGAGGTACAGGGTCATCAACGGATTGAACGACGTCCCTTGCGGCAACGCAGCCAGAATCCGTTGCCGGTAAGCCAGGGCCTGATCGACCGTGGTCACCGGGGGCTTGAGATTGGGCATGATAATCGCACGGGCGAAGCGCCGGGCGGTATCGCCCAGCACGTCGGCTAAAACCGCGCCATCGCGCACATGCAGATGCCAGTCGTCCGGGCGGGTAAGGGTAATCTGATCCATCACGCTATTATGCATCTTATCCGGTTGGCGTTCTAGCAAAAGGCCGGGCCGGGTAATAAAGATATTCAAACCCTGTATTCCCCGATCCGTAGGAGCGGCTCGGCCGCGATAGCTCTATCCATGCGGCAAGGCCTGTCGCGCCGAAGGCGCTCCCGCCTTTCAGGCATTTCACGAAGCGGCGCGCAGGACGTCGAGACGCCGGGTCAAAAGGGGAGAGATCATCTTATCGTGGTGGAAAAACGCTGATGGTCCCGACGTTCTTTACCGGTGTCCCATCGCCACCCGCAGGACCATTCTTTTGTGTCCCCGCACACATTCATGCGCGGACTCATTGGTGCATCGACTGAATATGCCGGCGCTTTGCGGGTTTACGACCCCGGTTCGGATTCGATGGTCCCGCCGGGGCGAACCCAGTGGTCGCCCTGCTGCTCGACTTCGAAGCGTGCCCAGACGGCAAACTCCTCGCGGGTACAGGTGCCAGTGTTGTAACGGTCCTGACCGGCGACGATCTTGTAGATGACCTTGTCGCGAGCGGGATCCTCATGCGGGGACTCGTCGATAATGTGGCGTATCTGCCATTGATTACCGTGTTGCCCGTTGCTGTAGTAGCGATCGAGCTGGATGTCTTCCGGTCGCAGGCATTTGCTTTCGGAATAGTCGGAGGCCAGTGAATAAAGGCGCTTCAGATCGTCGGCGGTGATGTCCACCAGCAGATCCATCTTGCGCATGGCGTAATCCAGATCATCCTGCGAGAGGTGGGGTTCACGCTCTTCATTTTTTGTTTGTGCCGGGCTGCTTTGCGCTGCAGATTTCATCAGGCTGGCGGGATAACGGCGCCACGGAAAAAGATAATTGAATCCGATGGCGACCAGAAAGATGATAAATGAGTTCAGCAGAACGGGTGTCAGGACATACTGGTAACCGAGCGCATGAATGGCGTCGCCGCCAATCACCGCAGCCAGCGCGGAAGCCCCGCCCGGTGGATGAATGCAGGACATGTAATGCATCAGGGTGATCGCGATACCCACCGCCAGGGCGGCGGCAAGAAAGACATCGGGAACATACAGGTAACAGGTCATTCCGACCAGGGCGGAAATACCATTGCCGCCCAGTACGTTCCAGGGCTGGGACAACTTGCCGTGTGGTACCGCGAAGACCAGCACTGCCGAGGCACCCATGGACGGTACGATCATGGCGGCGCCTTCAAAGCCGGTGAAATAGTAACTGACGACCGCGATTAAAAAGATACCGACAAAGCCGCCGGCGCCGGAGGCAAGACGCTCCGCATGGCTGATCTGTTCGAAATCCAGACCGAAAAACGCTCTGACACTCATAGTGATTTTCCCAGTTTTAAAACTTCATTGTGCCGATAGCAGGCGGTGACATGGTCATTAACCATGCCGACAGCCTGCATGTAGGCATAACAAATTGTCGGGCCGACAAAGCGGAACCCGCGTTGCTTGAGATCCCGGCTCATGATTTGTGATGTTGTTGTCGAGGAAGGGACCTGTTGATCGGTTTTCCAGTGATTCTGGACGGGTTGGCCGTCGACAAATTGCCAGATATAACTGCTGAAATTTTCGTATTGTTCTTTGACGTGTAAAAATGCACGCGCATTGTTGACCGTGGCTTCTATCTTCAGGCGGTTACGAATAATATCGGGGTTTTGCAACAAACGTTCGATTTTACTGCTTGAAAAGCGGGCGATCTTTTCCGCATCGAAGTTGTGGAACAGGCGTCGATAAGCATCGCGTTTTTTCAGAACGGTGATCCAGCTCAGCCCGGCCTGGGCGCCTTCCAGAATCAGAAACTCGAATAACGTCCGATCATCGAAGACCGGCACACCCCATTCATGGTCGTGGTAGTCCAGATAAATTTGTTCGGGGCCGGCCCAGCCACAGCGTTTGGTCATGTTTCCCGCTTTTGTTCTAAATTTGCAAGGACGAACGGTTCAATACCGGGTCATGGATTCAAAAAAATGCTTCGCCCTCTGTTCCATCACGGCCGCTGGCTGGGCCGTGGCAAGCGCAGGATGACGAAGCAATCCACTATAAATTGAACTGGTATTCAAAATACTTGTTTAGAATAACAGAAAGCACGAGGTGGAGGTACTGCGGCATATCTTCGAGCGGGACATCACTGTTGTCGATAGTTTATATCGAAGTTAATGAATTATAGATGAGACAGGAACTGGCAGAATGCCAGGACGGGCTTTTATTCTTGTGCGTTTTAAAAGGGATTTGAACCGGAAGCGGGTTGTGCCATGACGACTTATCGTCGTCACGCACAGGCGGCTGCTGGATGCCACACAGTGCGGTGCCGAAGACGTCAGTCGTGAATGCCGCCCTGGGTCAATGTTGCCGGATCCAGCAGTTTTTTCAGTTCATCTTCGCTCAGATCGGTCATTTCCATAGCCACCTCGATCACCGGGCGGTTCTCGGCATAGGCGCGCTTGGCAATCGCCGCACCTTTTTCGTAACCGATGACCGGATTGAGGGCGGTGACCAGGATCGGGTTGCGATCCAGTGCGCTTTTAATCTGTTGTTCGTTGACCTTGAAGCCGGCAATGGCGCGATCGGCCAGCAGGCGGGCGGTGTTGCCCAGCAGCTGGATACTCTGTAACAGGTTAAAGGCGATCACCGGCAGCATGACATTCAGCTGAAAATTACCGGACTGGCCCGCGACGGTGATGGTGGTGTCGTTGCCCATCACCTGGGCGCTGACCATGGCGGCGGATTCGGGAATTACCGGGTTGATCTTGCCCGGCATGATCGAGCTGCCCGGTTGTAACGCCGGTAATTCGATCTCGCCCAGCCCGGCCAGCGGGCCGCTGTTCATCCAGCGCAGATCGTTGGCGATCTTCATGATGCTGACGGCAACGGTCTTGAGCTGGCCGCTGACTTCCACGGCCGTGTCCTGACTGGCCAGTCCGACAAACGGGTTGGCCATGGCACTGAAGTCGATGGCGGTCCGGGTTTTCAGTTCGCCGGCCACCGCCGGGCCAAAATCGGTATGGGCGTTAATGCCGGTGCCGACCGCGGTGCCGCCCTGCGGCAAGGCCTGCAGGCGGGGCAGGCTGTTTTGCAGGCGGGCGATGCCGTCGTGGATCTGATCCCGCCAGGCATTGAGTTCCTGTTGCAGGGTGACGGGCATGGCATCCATCAGGTGGGTGCGGCCGGTCTTGACCACGTCCTTGAGTTCGTTGCCCTTGTGATCGAGGGTTTCCGCCAGGTGCTGTAATGCCGGTAACAGTTGTTCGTGAAGTTCCAGCGCGGCACTGACCTGCAGGGCCGTGGGGATCACATCGTTAGAGCTCTGGCTCATGTTGACGTGATCGTTGGGGTGCACGGTCAGACTGTCGTCGCTGGCCAGGTGCGCGATCACCTCGTTGGCGTTCATGTTGGTGCTGGTGCCCGACCCGGTCTGAAAGACATCGATGGGAAACTGATCGTCAAACTCGCCGGCGGCCACACGCAGGGCCGCCTTTTTTATGGCCTCGGCCCGGGCGCTGTCCAGCAAGCCGAGTTGCCGGTTGGCTTCGGCGCAGGCGTGCTTGACCAGCCCCAGCGCGCGAATAAAGGCGCGCGGCAGGGGCAGGCCGCTGACGGGGAAGTTATCCACCGCGCGCTGGGTCTGCGCGCCGTACAGGGCCTCGGCCGGGACCCGCAGTTCACCCAGGCTGTCTTTTTCGGTTCGGTATTCCTGGCTCATCGATTTTCCTGTCAGGCTGATTCGCGAACTTCCCAGTCGCGGATTTTCTCTTCCACGACACGCCATTTTTCATCCTGTTCCAGCTCCAGCATGATGTCCTTGTTCAACACCACCGATTTGCCGTTGCGGGCGGACAGGGTTTCCTCGACCTCGAAAGCGAGTCGGCGCAGGGCCTGGGTCTTGATTCTAACCACTTTATAGGTCAGGCGGGCGAGCAGGTCGTGCTCGAACTCGTTTTTGCGCCGCTGGCGCCAGCCGTCATAGTCGATGGTCTCGTGGCCGGGAACGCCGTAGACCCGGACATAGGGCGAGACCAGGGCCATATGTTTTTCCAGATCCTGCATGGCCACGGACTTGCTCATGTTGTCGAGCCACTGATAGATCGCTTCTTCCTGAGACATGCTAAAACCCGATTTGTCTGACTGTGTGAGTGTCTGTTCGGGTCGGGTCATTCCCCTTGCGGGATGCCAACCGGTCCACAGTTTTTAATTTTAGTTGCTGATTTTAAAGGATAATTACGCTTTTGTAATCCGCCCGTAGACGGGATTTTTCTTGACCTTGTCGTTTAAAACGTCGATCATACGCGGCTTTGAATTGGGGGATGGGGTAGAATACCCGTAACATCTTCATTTAGCTGCAAAAAAATAGACAAGGATCCCTATGAAAGACGCGGACAAAAAACGCCTGCTGCGGGAAATGATGTTCTTCCGCCGCTTCGAGGATCGCACGTTCGAAGCCTATATGGAACGCAAGGTCGGTGGCTTTTTGCATCTCTATTCCGGCCAGGAAGCGGTGGCCACCGGGGTACTGGAGATGGCCAATGTCGGCAAGGGCCAGGAAAACGATTACGTCATCACCGGCTATCGTGACCACATTCACGCCATCAAGACTGGCGCCCAGCCGCGCGAAGTGATGGCGGAACTCTACGGCAAGGAGACCGGTTCCTCCAAGGGCCGCGGCGGCTCCATGCACATCTTCGATGCCAGCCAGAATTTCATGGGCGGTTACGCGCTGGTGGGGCAGCCGTTTCCGCTGGCCGCCGGCCTGGCGCTGGGCGCCAAGCACAAGGGCACCGACCAGATCGCCATCTGTTTTCTGGGCGACGGCGCTAACAACCAGGGCACCTTCCACGAGACCCTGAACATGGCCTCGGTCTGGGAACTGCCGGTGCTGTTCGTGTGCGAGAACAACCTGTACGCCATCGGCACCCACATCGATCGCTCCACCGCCGTGCGCGATCAGTACAAGCGCATCTGCGCCTATGACATGAAAGCCAGCCAGCACGACGGCATGGACATCGACACCGTGATGGAAGCGGCCAAAGAAGCCATCGATTACGTGCGCAAGGAACAAAAACCCTATTTCATTGAATTTATGACCTACCGCTATCGCGGCCACTCCATGTCCGACGCCAAGGGCTATCGCACCAAGGACGAGGAAGAAGAGTGGATGCAGCGCGATCCCATCCGTCTCTATAGTGAGCGGCTGATCGAGGCCGGTATCGTTAGCGATGATGAGATCAAGGCGATGGACAAGGCGATCGATGACGAGATCGAAAACGACATCATCAAGTTCGCCGAAGAGAGTCCGGAACCGAAGGTCGAGGATCTGAACAAATACGTACTGGACGATAACCCGGATCCGCGCTGGGTCGGGCCACTGCATAAATAAGAGGATAGACAAGAATGGCAGAAACGGCATATTGGGAAGCGATCCGCCGGGCCCACGATGAAGAGATGGCGAACGATCCGATGGTCATCGCCATGGGCGAGGACATCGGCGTCGTTGGCGGCACCTACAAGGCCACCTTCGGCCTGTACGACAAGTACGGTCCGCAGCGCATCATCGATACCCCCATTTCCGAAAACTCCTACACCGGCATCGGCATCGGCGCCTCCATGGTCGGCATGCGTCCTGTGATCGAGATCATGTCCATCAACTTCGCACTGCTGGCGCTGGATACCCTGATCAACGCGGCCGCCAAGATCCGCTACATGTCCGGCGGCCAGATCGCCTGTCCCATCGTCATGCGGACCCCGGGCGGCACCGCGCACCAGCTGGCGGCCCAGCACTCGGCCCGCCTGGCGCGCATGTTCATGTCCACTTCCGGCCTGCGCGTGGTCACCCCGCGCGGCCCGCTGGACGCCTACGGCATGCTCAAGTCCGCGATTCGCTCCAACGACCCGGTGATCATCATCGAGCACGAGCAGATGTATAACCTCAAAGAAGAGATTCCCGACGAGGAATACTTCCGTCCGCTGGAAGGCGCCGAGGTGGTGCGCGAGGGCAGCGATATCACCTTAATCGGTTACAACTTCAGCGTGCACCTGTGCCTGGAAGCGGCCAAGCGCCTGGAAGCCGACGGCATCAGCGCCGAGGTCGTCGACCTGCGCGCCCTCAAGCCGATCGATCGCGAAACCATCCGCACCTCGGTGGAGAAGACCCACCGCGCGGTCGTGGCCGAGGAAGACGAAGCCCCGGTCGGTGTCGGTTCGGAGATCATCACCGGCATCATCGAGGACTGCTTCTTCGCGCTCGATTCCCAGCCCGTGCGGATCCACGCCGCCGACGTCCCGGTGCCGTACAACGCCAAACTGGAAAAAGCCGCGATCCCGAGCGCCGACGACGTCTACCACGGCGCCCTCAAGGCCCTCGGCAAGATCTAAAAATGTAGGCCGGGTCGCGACCCGGCGGTCGGCCGGCCCGGTGGCCGGCCCACAGCTTAAAGAATACGGAAAATCATGGCTGAAGCTTATACGATTAAAATGCCCCAGCTCTCCGACACCATGACCGAAGGCGTGGTGGTCAGCTGGGAGAAGAACATCGGCGACAAGGTCGAGCGCGGCGACATCGTCGCCACGGTCGAGACCGACAAGGCGATCATGGACGTGGAAGTGTTCCGCGCGGGTTACCTGTCCGGGCCGCTGCAGCCGGTGGATGCCACCATCCCGGTGGGCGAGGCGATGGGTTACCTGGTCGCCAGCGAAGACGAGGTCCAGGCCGAAGGCGCCGCCGCCCCGGCCGCCAGTAGCGGTGGCGAAGCCGCCCCGGCCGGGGAAGCCGCCGCCCCCGAGACCGAACAGGCCGCCGCGCCCGCCGAAGCTGCGAATGTTGAAGTGGCCCCGGCCGAGGACGCCTACACCATTAAAATGCCCCAGCTCTCCGACACCATGACCGAGGGCGTCATGGTCAGCTGGGAGAAATCGATCGGCGACAAGGTCGAGCGCGGCGATATCGTCGCCCAGGTCGAGACCGACAAGGCGATCATGGACGTGGAGGTGTTCCGCGAGGGCTACCTCTCCGGCCCCATGGCCGAGACCGACGCCACCATCCCGGTGGGCGAGGCCATCGCCTACCTGGTCAGCGACGCCGCTCACGTGCTCGACAGCAAGAAAGCCGCCAGCAGCAGCGCCCCGGCGGCGGCCGCCGCCGCGAGACCCAAATCCGAGCCGGCCGGTACCGCCAAGCCCAAGACCCGCATCGCGGCCCAGCCGCACGGCGCCACCCCCGCGCCGCGGCCGATGAACAAGAACGCGACCCCGTACGCCCGCCAGCTGGCCGGTGCCCACGGCATCGATCTCAACAGCGTGCCGGGCACCGGGCCGGGCGGCGCCATCGTCGCCGCCGACGTACTCAACAGCAACATCCAGAAGTCGACCACCCAGCGCATCTACCAGGTGCCGGGCGAAGGCCGGCCGATGACCGCGATGGAAAAGGCCGTGGCGCACAACATGGAATATTCGGTTTCCATGCCGCTGTTCCGCGTCACCAGCCACATCGATCCGAGCGCGCTGAAGACCACCTCCAAGGCCAAGGGCTTCTCGCTGACCGTGACCCTGGCCAAGGCCGCCGCGCTGGCCATCGACAAGCATCCGGTGATCAACGCCGTCTACCAGCATGAAGATCGCATTGTCGAGCGCGAGCAGATCGACATCGGCCTGGCGGTGGAAACCGAGGGCATGGGTCTGGTGGTACCGGTGCTGCGCGATGCCGGCAACCGCGAGGTGGCCGACCTGGCCGCCGGCTGGAAGGACCTGGTGGACCGCGCCCGCGCCCGCCGCCTCAAACCGGACGAATACTCCAACCCGACCTTCACCATCTCCAACATGGGGATGCTGGGCGTCAGCCAGTTTGACGCGATTCCCTCGCCGGGGACCTCGGCGATCTTCGCGATTGCCACCGTCGGCCCGCAGGGCATGCCGGTGACCATCACCGCCGACCATCGCATCGTCAACGGCGCCGACGCCGCCAAGTTCCTCGGCACCTTCAAGGAACTGGTCGAGAACCCGACCTGGCTGGATGCCGCCGCCGCGCCGGCAGCGGGTATGGCGGCCAGTACCGGCAGCGCCAGCACGACCGCCGCCGCCCCGGCCAGTGAACCGAGCTTCAAGCTGCCCGAGGGCGACTGGGATTACGACGTGGTCGTCATCGGCGGCGGCCCCGGCGGCGAAGATTGCGCCCGGGATCTGAAAGACCACGGCTACAAGGTCGCCATGATCAACGACTCGCCGTTCCCCGGCGGTGAATGCCTGTGGCGCGGTTGCATCCCCTCCAAGGCGTGGCGCGCGGCGGCGGACAAGATTCGCGATCGCGCCCACGACAAGCTGCTCGGCATCAAGGGCACCGCCAAACCCGAGCTGGAATGGACTAGCCTGGAAAAACACCGTCGCGGCGTGCTCGAAGAGCGCGGCAAGATGGCGCTCAACACCGACAAGGGTGTGAAGATCGACGTCATCCAGGGCTTCGCCCGCTTCGAGGACGATCACACCGTCAGTGTCGACACCGGCGGCAACCAGAAAGACCCGCACACCCGCGCCCCGATGGGCGACGGCAGCAAGACCAGGAAGATCACCTTCGGCGCGGCGGTCATCGCCACCGGCGCCCCGCCGTTCGTGCCGCCGATCCCCGGCGCCGACACCGGCGTGGATAACGGCGGCGTGCTCACCTCCGACACCGTCTGGGGCCTCAAAGACGCGCCCAAACGCCTGGGCGTGATCGGCGGCGGCGCCATCGGCGTCGAGATGGCGCAGATCTTCCAGGACTTCGGCGCCAAAGTGCTGCTGCTCGAAGGCAACGACCGCATTTTGGCCGAAGTCGAGCCGGAAGTAGCCAAAAACCTCACCGCCGTATTGAATGACGACCCGCGCCTCACGATCGAGACCTCCGCGAAAGTGAAGGAACTCAAGGGCGAGCCGGGCAAGATGAAGATCGTCTACGAGGGCAGTGACGGCAAGGACCACACCTACAGCTGCGACTACGTGATCATGGCCACCGGCAAACGCCCGGTGCTGGATCCGCTGCAGCTGGACAAGGCCGGCGTCGAAACCGACAAGGGTGTCATCAGCGCCGATGCCCAGTGCCGCACGAATGTGCCGCACATCTTCGCCGTGGGCGATGTCATCGGTGGGTTAATGCTCGCTCACACCGCCGGCCAGCAGGGCCGCGTCGCCGCCATGACGATGGCGGGTGAATCTGCTGCCTACGACCAGGCCAAAGACTCGGGCGTCATCTTCACCCGCCCGCAGGCCGCGTTCGTCGGGCTGTCTTCCGACCAGGCCAAAGAGCAGGGCATCGACGCCGCCGAGATCAAGGTGCCGATGAGCGTCGACGCCAAGGCCATGATCACCGGCGAGACCCAGGGGCTGATCAAGATCGTCGCCGAGAAGACCAGCCACCGGGTCATCGGTGTGCACTTCCTGGCCGATCACGCCGACACCCTGATCGGCGAGGGCGTGATGATGGTCGCCGGCGACCTGACCCTGGAACAGGTCGGCCAGGCCATCCACCCGCACCCGACCCAGACCGAGCTGTTCGGGGACCTGGCGCGGCGGCTGTCTTCACGGCTCAAGCGGGCTGAGAAAAGGGCGGCGAAGAAGAAATAACTCTCCTTCTATCCCCTCTCCCCTTCGGGGAGAGGGTTAGGGAGAGGGGTCGATATTCCAACCCCCCGCAACCTGCAGTACAAAGGGACGCTTCGGCGTCCCTTTTGTTTTTGCGTGCCTCGAAAATCCGTGACGACCGTCTAGACTAGGGGAATTCCCTCATTTAAATCGTGGATTGGGTGGGGTAGGGTTGGTAGGTAGTGAATAGTTACTCAGTATATTTAGTGGCAGCACTTTGGTCGTTTGATTTTTCTGATAGCAACAATAAATATTGTGGACTTCGACAAGGAAGTAGATAAGAACAAGATCATGCAGAATATTAATTTCGAATATGGTTTAGATATCATGCTGGATTCCCTGCTTAACGATAGGCTAGCACTATTGGCTGGAGCAGGTTTGTCAATGGCGCCTCCAAGTTGTTTACCATCTGCGGCACATATTGCAGCTGAAGCAAAACGGAGATATGACGCGACATATGGAGCAACTAGAGCCCCATTAGCGGAAGGAATTGAAGAACAAGCAGAGTTTTTCTTTCAGCGTGGGGAGCTTGATACTATTTTTATTGGTTCCTCTCGCGGATCGGTGCACGGAGAAACGCGTAAATCAGTTGAAAAGCATGAGCCTCATCAGGTACTTAGAAGTTGCGAAGCTAACTAGGTATCTGGGAGGAGACTCATGCTTGTTGAAAGTTTGATTAAAGAGACGGTGGAATTGCAAGGATTTCGTGTGGTGATGGTACAGAAAACAGGGCATGGACTGGAGGCGACGCTGACCGCTGACAGGCGTTTTACGCCTTGCTGCGGCGCCTGTGGCAAGCCCGCCGCCTACCGCGACACTCGCGCTGTTCGTCGTTTTCGCCACGTGCCGCTGTGGGGTATTGATGTACAGCTGCTCTATGCCCCGCGCCGCGTGAGCTGCAAGCAATGTGATGGGATCCATGTCGAAGCGATGCCCTGGGTCTCGGGGCAGCGGCGCTTTACCCGAGCGCTGATGGTGACATTGGCTACATGGGCACGGGTGTTGACCTGGAAGCAGGTGGCGGCTCTGTTTCGCTGTTCGTGGTGCACCGTGGAAGCGGCGGTTGATGAGGCGGTCGCCTATGGCCTTGCCCACCGAGACCTTTCGCAGGTGACCCACATTGGCATTGATGAGATCTCTCGCAAGCGTGGGCATGTGTATGTCACTAACGTCTATGACCTTAAGAGCCGACAGTTGCTGTGGAGCGGTGAGGGCCGCGCCAAAGAAACGCTGGAAGGCTTCTTTGACTGGTTCGGCGAGGAGCGCACCGCACAGCTTGAGGGTGTTTGCTGCGATATGTGGCAGCCTTACGCTGATGTGGTCAAGACCAAGGCGCCCAAGGCGATTCTGGTGTTCGACAAGTTTCATATCGTTCAGCATTTGACCAAGGCCGTGGACCAGGTAAGACGTGATGAGATCCGGGAAAAGGGCCAGGAGCACAAAGCTCTGATGAGCAAGACCCGGTACATCTGGTTGAAGAATCCCTGGAACCTCACCGACAAGCAGCAGGCTCGGTTATCGGAACTCGAACATCTGAATCTCAAGATCAATCGTGCCTACCTGCTCAAAGAGAGCTTTCGTGAATTCTGGACCTACACCTACGCCGGTTGGGCTGAACGCTACCTGAACAATTGGTTCTGGTGGGCAACCCATTCACGCCTCAAGCCGATGCGTGAATTTGCCTGGATGCTTCGGCGCCATCAGGATGACCTGATGAATTATTTCAGGATGCCCATCCACAACGGCACTGTGGAAGGGCTGAATAACAAGGCAAAGGTGATAAGCCATAAGGCTTATGGATTTCGTTCAGCAAAGAGCTATATTCGGAATCTATATCACTGCATGGCAGGGCTATCCTTACCCAAAACCGTGCATACATTTGCGTGACGAACCTTATTTTAGCAAGCTTATTGATAAACATGCTTTCAGTAGTCAACCTAATAATGGTCATTACGCTGTTGCTGACATGCTTCTCGTAAGTTGTATAAAGACAGCAATAACTACAAATGTTGATACGCTTATTGAAACAGCTGGTGAGTATATTTTTGGAACAATTGAAGCGGGAATTGACGGGTATGAGGTTGCTGCATTATCCCCAGATGTCTCTCCACTACTAAAGATACATGGATGCAGATCTCGAGATTGGAAGAACATGATTTGGGCTCCGGGGCAATTAGAAGTTGATCCTGTAAAACAACGAATATTAAACAGTGAAACATGGCTTAGGGCGAATCTGTTAAATAAAGATATTTTGGTTGTTGGGTTTTGGACAGATTGGGACTATCTCAATCAAGTGCTAGCTGCAACACTAGGCGCTATAAGTCCTTCGCGCATTGTGGTGGTGGATCCCTCAGATACTGGGACATTCATAGAAAAGGCTCCAGAGCTTTTCGATCTGGGTGATCGTGCGACAGATATATTTGCACATGTACAAGCATCAGGATCAGATTTTCTTGATTCACTAAGGCGGAAGTTTTCACAGACATACATACGAAAAGTTTTATATTCAGGTAAAGATGATTACTATGCTGATACTGGATATGAACCAGATCCGGGCTGGCTTGAACCACAAACTGATGATAATTACACATTATGGAGTATAAGACGAGATTTAGAAGGTTGTGGACCGAACGTACCTGCAACTAGGAAACAGCCGCATCCAGGTGAAACACTTTTGGGGTTGACACTTCTAAAACTTCAAGCTGGGGTGCTGTTCAGGATGGACCTTACTGGTCAATAAAACAACAGAAAGTGAGAATAATTAGCAGCAGTTAATAAGTATCTACATAAAGTCGAAGGAGAGTTCGAGCATGAAACAGCACCTACAATTGCGCCTGATATTATAATTGCTGTTGGTGCAGAAGGTACGGAGCTGCCAAGTAATATAGCCAGAGCGGAAAACAATTCGACGATTATCAGAGGCGAAAAGAGTAGATGGATGACAAGATATGATGCTTTGCAGGAATTAGGCTTATGATTGATATATTAACTGATAGTTCAAATATCCTTAGAGAATATGGGTACAAAATAGATAGATTATTTGTGGATGAGAAAGAAGTACTTGCTTTCGAAGATGCAACAGTAATTGGGTTTTTATTTGCATATGATAGTTCTGATCAGTTGATCAACAATTGGGAGAAAGATTCTGATCGGGTTATAGTCAATCAGCAGCTTGGTTACGTCGTGCTGGTAAAAAGCATGGAATACATATACAATTTTTCTTGCTACAGAAGGTGACGACATTAAAAAATATTCTATTCTATCAGCAATAGAAGAGAATCTTTCAGCTACACGTAAAATAGCGCGCACGCGGATACACGATAATTTAGATTTAAGAGAAGCGCTGCTGGTGCTGCTTCCTATTCAGGCCGCCCCTAAGTTAGAAGCGATAGACATGAAGGAAGAAATACATCAGCGTGCAACTGAATTGCCTTCACGTGTAATTGATGCTTTCCTCGTCTGAGGATGAGTCAACTATTCTTCATATTCTTGAGGAGGAGGCATGCAGCTATATCCTATTTAGAATTGAATGGATTTCGAGGTTATAACAAAAAGCTGAGAATAGATTTTGCAGAATCCTTTACAATAATTGACGGGCGGAATGGTGTTGGAAAGAGTTCAATATTTGATGCGATAGAGTTTGCGCTGACAGGTAATTTGAGAAGTATGATTCTCAAAAAGCAGCAGGTGAAACTTCTTCTGATTATATTTGGTGGAGAGGGGAGGGTGAGAGCCCAAAAGAAAGGTACGTTACTCTCGGTTTTATTGATAGAGATGAAGAGATAAGTGTTACTCGTAAAGAATTCGAGAAACCTGACGAAAAGACTCTAAACTATTTAGTTTATAAACTTTGCGATCAATTCCATTCGCCTGAAAACCCAATAAGCCAATTATGTTCAAATGCAATTATTCGAGACGAACAGATTACCAAGCTTAGCCTTGACCTAAAAGAGACAGATAGGTATGCGTTATTAAGAAATACATTTGGGTGCTAATAACGCTGATGCATGGACTGAACGTGGCTCGAAATTAGTTACGAAAGCTAAGCAGAAAACAAGCTCTATCCAACAAGAGATCGCCCAAGTCAACTTGAAGTTGACTGCTGAACTACGTCGTCTCGATGAGGTTAG